>JAFGSY010000026.1 GCA_016934315.1 Candidatus Anaeroferrophillus wilburensis
ATCAGCTATCACCAAAGCGAATAAAAAATTCAATATACATTGATAATACTGTTTTACTGGGCTGTCAAACCCATTACATATAAAGTATTAACACGTTATACGTAAATTTATGAAACATCATTCAATCACAAAATTTCAAATCACATCGAGCAACAAAAACTTCTGAGAACCATTTTTCCCCTGTTTAACCTCTACTAAACAAAAAAAGCCCTGATTTCTCAGGGCTTCAAAGATGATACTGGATAGTATCGGAATATGCGATGGTGCCGGAGGTCGGAATCGAACCGACACGGGGTTGCCCCCGCGGGATTTTGAGTCCCGTGCGTCTACCAGTTTCACCACTCCGGCGGCTGTTTTGCTCCGCTGGTATTAGCAATAAAATAGCGCCCATGTCAAGGAGCTTTTCACCCTTCCCCTGCCTACTATGGGTGTGGATTGTTGACTTTCACCGGCCCGTACCGTATGATGCCGGCAACTCTCACCTGTTGCAGGATGACGCATGGGGATTCTCTCTTATCTGGTTGCCCACTTCCGACAAATCCCCGTAGCCCAGCGGCCGGAGCACCTGCTGCTGCTGCCCACCAAAAATCTTCTTGAACAGTTCCAGTTCAGACTCACCAAGGCCTGCGGAACCACCCTGCTGCCCTACTGCTACACCCTGGCAACCTTTATCCAGGACTACGGCCAGATCTACATCTCGCCACTTCCCGGAGCCGGCAGGCTGGCATTGCTGCACCAGATAACCGCCGGCAAATCCTTTGCCCATTTTGCCCCTGGCAGTGAAAAGGCCCTGCTTTCCCTCTGGGATGACTTTGTCCTCGCCGGGCACATTGGCAGCGCCGAAGAGATGCTCTCCGGCAGCTTTCTCAGCCGGATCAGGAAAAAACTGGCCCCAACCTTAACCCGCTCCGCCACCTACCAGTCCTACATGGCAGACTACCTGGAGGAGTTCAACGAGATTTTCTGCCATTACCTCACCCTGCTGGCGGCAAAAAACCTCCACGACCCGCAGTTGATCAGCCGCCGTCAAATCCAGCGCACCATCAGCCAGCTGCCGATGATCACCAGCCGGCTGCAGTGCAGTGTCGCCGACCTTTACGATGCCCCGCCGGTACAGATGGACCTTCTGCGTCACCTGGCAAAGGCCGGAGCCCGGTTTCTGTTCAGCGGCTACCGATTTACTGACCGCGGTATGCTGCCCCAGCTTATGAGCCACCTAAAGTCTGAACAAATCATTTGGTGCAGTCCGCCGGCAAAAAGGCTCCTTCAGCGGGCGGCATCGCCGCAACAACCAAGCAGCAAAGAACCGCCAACCGATCCGATCGTCGGCCGGGTTTTCCCGTCGATCGCGGCCGAATGCTCCTATGTCATTCATCGGGCGCTGGCCCTGGTGAGTAGCGGAATGCCGCCCGAAGAGATCACCATTGTCATTGCCGATCAACACCACTACAAGGAAATTTTTTACAGCCTCCTCCATGCCCTGCCCACCGACCGGCTGCCCATGGAGATTTTTTCCTTCAACCTCAAACGGCAGATCTCGGCAACGGCAATGACCATTTTCATTGAAGCGCTGCTGAGGCTGGCAGGGGGAGCACCCCTTTCGACGCAGCTGCTCTTGGAAGTTATTGAATCACCCTACTTTGCCCTGTTTTTCCCGAATCGGGAAAGCGGAGGCGAAACCATCGAAACCGGCAAAAAACTTCTGCGGCAGGAACTGGCCGATCAAACGATCACGACCATCAATGATCTTGACATCCTGGGAAAACGGGAGAAAGACCCGCAGCTGCAGCAGGGGATCACGGCGCTGAAAGCAGCCCAGAGCGTATTCCCACCCCGGGCATCCCTGGCGCACTACGTGAAAACCATCACCGACTTGATTGACCAAAGCACCGGCCTGCTGAGCAATCTCTATGAAAACGCCGGCCGGGAGCAGCTGGCCACAATCGCCGCCGATCTGCAGCAGCTCGGCATCGAAACCATACACACGCCGGCCTCTTTCCATGCTTTTTTCCGTACCATTATGGCAGAAGAAGAAACGGGGCTCGACTACGACTACCTTTCCGGCATCCAGGTTCTCGACCCCCGCGACGCCAAAGGTATCGCCACCCAGGCACTGTTTCTGATCGGCAACTCCTCACGTTCTTTTCTCGGCCGCCACCGGCACCGCTGCCGGTTCACCGGCCGCCAGCAGGACATGCTGTCCTTCGTCAGCCCCGCCCAGGAGGAGATCCTGCAGCGATTTACTGTTTTCTCCCTGGCAAACAACTGCCGGCAGACCTGGCTGACCAGGGCACTGGAAATTGACGGCAGGATCAAAGAGGCCAGCATTTTTGTCAAAGAACTGACCTGGGCCGGCATGGAAACCCTGATGCCGGACGTTGAACTGGTCTGGAGGACAGGCCGCAGCGAAAGAAGTGCAGGAAAAACGAAAATAACGGCTGACAGCACCAACCTGATCCCCATCAAACAGCTGCCAAAGCGGCTCAGCGGTCACCAAGCCACCAGTTTGTTTCAATGCCCGGCCCGCTACCTTTTCGACGGCCTCAAGCTGAACGCCCCGACCCTGCGGGACCAGCGCCTCGACCCGCTGGGCGAAGGCGCCATCCTCCACCGGATTACCGAAGAACTGGGAAAATGCAGCCCGCAGCCGGCCACCAAAGCGGCGATCCTGGCCCGAATCCGTGACATAAGCCAAGCGATGGAAATCACCTGGGAGGAAAGGATGCTTTTTTCCTTTCTCGAAAAAAGCGGCGCCTGGGACCGACTGGCGGATTTCCTGCTGGCAAGCGGCAGCTGTCTGGCGGTTGAGGAGTGGGTTGCTGCCGACCTGAGCGTGCTTGCCGGCCAGCCGCTGCAGGGGGTGGGCAAAATTGACCGCCGCGATCACGGCCCCGGCGGCGTACGGCTGGTGGACTACAAACGCAACCAGATTCCCTCCGCCAAGGCCGTCACCTCGTTTGCCGACGTTCAGCTGCTGTTTTATGCCCTGTTGAAATCCCTGCAGGGCGAAACGATCGACCGGGTTGCCTACTATTCCATCCGCAAACGGCGGGCCAACTGCACCGAAGTGGAAGCCGCACCCCTGCTGTCAGCGTTCAGCACCATCCTCAAACAGCAGCTTGACGGCATTCCGGCAGCCGGCGGCTACCGGAAAAACATCTCCCGAACCTGCGTTCGCTGTCCCTACCAGGAAATCTGTCTTGATGAAACCCAGCTGAGGCTGTTCAATGAAAACTGAACCGTTCAATCCCTATGTTTCATTTACCATTTCGGCGGCCGCCGGCAGCGGCAAAACCTACCAGCTGGCCGGCCGTTACCTGCACCTGGTGGCCGCCGGCGCCCGGCTGGAAGAGATTGTCTGCTGCACCTTTACCAATAAAGCTGCCGAGGAGATGAAAAACCGGATCATCGATAACGCCCTGCAGCTGCTTGCCGACCCCGAAGCCCAACAGCTGTTTGATGCGCAGATGAACCGGTGGGCCGCGGCGGCAGAGATCGCCGTCGGCTATCCCCGGACAGCCGCCCAAACGGCAGGCATGATTCTCGAAAGCAGTGAAACCATCCAGGTGGTCACCATCGACGCCTTTTTTTCATCTCTTGCCCGCCAATACGCCCCGGAACTCGGCCTGCCGCCGGAGGCTGAGATTGCCGATGCCCTCACCGTTGAAGATCTTAAACAGGAGGTATGGCAAGAGTTGAGCCGGGTCATCTATCACACCCCCGGCCTGCAGCAGGACTATGAAGCCTATCTCCAGGCAACCACCGGCCGCGGCGGCCACCTCTGCCGCCACTATATTGAACAACTGCACCAGCAGCGTTCGGAACTGCAGGCCTACGGCTGCACCATAACCGAAGCGCTGGACAAGCTGCTGCTGGAAGAGCCATCGATCGACGCCGTCAGGCAGCAGTTTTATCTGGCGGCCATCGCGGTGCTCACCACCTTTGGCGATGATCCGGCCTTTTTGCCCTACCGGGAAACCTTTGCCGAACCATTGGCGGCGGCAATTGCGTCGTTGCGGCACGATCAGCCGCTGCCGGAGATCGCCGCGGGCCTCATCCAGGCCGGGCTGCTCACCACCATCGATTTCAGCAGCTACCACTGTCCCGACCGTTTCAGCCTCAGCAAGGGCCGCCTGCGGCGGGCGGAGATCAAGGCGCTGATCGACGAATGCAATCTGGAGCTGGCCAACGCCTTGCGACCCTACCGCCAGGCACTGCTGATCCCGATCTACAACCGCACCCTCCGGCTGATCAGCACGTTGTACGACATCTACGCAACTCGCTATAAAAAGCTGAAACAACGGCTGAAACTGTTGGAATTCAGTGATCTGGGACCGGCAGCCATGGAGTTATGGTCCGCTCCGGCTTGGGAAGGCATCCGCTTTCACCTGCTCTCCGGCATCCGGCACCTGCTCCTGGATGAATTCCAGGACACCTCGCGGCTCCAGTGGGATGTTTTCCGGCATCTGTTAAACGAGGCGATGCTGACCGGCGAAAGCATTTTCGCCGATTTTTCCCTTTTTCTGGTGGGCGATGAAAAACAATCCATCTATGCTTTTCGCAATGCTGACTACCGGGTTCTCGCTGATGCCGAAAAAGCCGCCAGCCACCATCCCCGGGCAATCAGCCACCCGTTGAATGATTCATTCCGCTCATCCACCCTGCTCCTAGATTTTATCAATCGACTTTTTGCCACCGTCAATCAGCACCATCCCGACACCATCCCCTTCACCCCCCACAACCGCCACCCCGACACCTGGCCGCTCACCGGCGGTTCACTGACCCTTTACCATCCCTGCAGGGGCACTGATGACGAAGAGTTGCCGACCAGCGGGATCAGTGAGGAAGCGCTGTTCGTGGCCGATACAATCAATCGGCTGCTTGCCGACCACCGGCCGCTGGTCCGCGAGGCGATCAACGGCACCATCGTCCAGCGTCGCATAACCCCGGGAGATATCACCATCCTCTACCGCAAACGGCAGGGAATTAACCGGCTGCTGCATGAACTAACCAGCCGGCAGATTCCGGCAGTCAGGGAGGATGAAGGGGGATTTTTCCAGCAGCCCGAAATCAGAGACTGCATGGCGCTCATTTCCCTGATGGCGGACCCTGCCGATGACCTGGCGCTTTTACGGCTTTTACACTCCCCCTTGAACCGCCAGCCAGTAGCACTCACGTATGAGCTCATGGAACACCGCCTGGCCGCCGACGGCACCAGCCTGCTCCACGATTACCTGGCAACCGGCGAAAAATCAGCCCTTGCCCGGGCCCTGACCAGCACTGTCCTCAAAAATCAGGGATTGCCCCTTGGCCAACGGGTGGCCCTGTTTCAGGAAATTACCGCCGCCAGGCAATGCTACCAACGCCACAGCAATGACCGGCGGCCGGCCGCCAACCTGGACCGCTTTCTGTCACTGATCGCCAGCAGCGACTACCACTCCGCCATCGAAGCCCGCGTTCACCTGCAGAAGCTGCAGCATGCCGACGATCTCAGCGGCTCCCTAGGGGAACAACAGCATGCCGTCCGGTTGATGACCATTCATCGAGCCAAAGGCTTGCAGAATCATGTCATCTTCCTCTTCAATACTGCCGCCGGGATGAGGACCGACAATGGGATGGTCATCAACCGGGGGCTTTCCCGCGATCAGTTCCCTCTGCTTTTTCTGCCCCAAGCCAAAGAAGATCTGCCGCCGGTTGACTTTCTGGAGGAGATGCAGCAGATCAACCTCCAGGAAAATTTCCGTGAAGAGATGCGGGTGCTCTATGTGGCCCTGACCAGGGCCACCCAGCATCTGTTCATCACCAGCAACGGCAAGGAAGACACTGAACAGCCGGAAATACTCCAGTTCATGGCAGCATCGTTGGCCGCCATGGGCGCCGCAACCGTCGACCTCTGGGGTGAGCCATGCCTGGCCGGCATGGCGGCTCCCCACCCCCAGCCGGCCGCCGCCATGGAACCTGCCGCCCGCTCCGGCAGTAACAGAGAAAGGCTCTCTCTTGACCCGGAGGTTCTCCGATCATTCCGCCGTCTCGGTCGCCGGACACCAAGCGGCGAACCGGCAGTGCCGCCGCCAATCGAAACCGGGCAGGCGTCCGGCTCCGACCGCCTCCTCGGGTTGATCGTCCACCGGGTTCTGGAGGAGGAGTTGAAGGGACTGACGCCGTCACTGTCGGCAATCTGTCAGGCCTGGGCACCGGCCGACCAGCGGGAAGCATACCGGGAAAAGGCCGCTATAATGCTGACCCGGATCCGCCAACATCACGACTATCTGCAGCTGAAAGAACAACCAGCGGCAGCGGAAGTGTCTGTTAGCAGCCTGGATAGTAGCGGCCGCTATCTCCTGGGCCGCCTTGATGTGCTGCTGGCCGATGGGCAGCAGGCCGTCGCGCTGGATTTCAAAACCGGCGGCACCGATCAGGCGCAGCTGATCATCTATCGGGATTTGCTGGCTGAAATCTTTCCCCAAGGTAGGGTTGCCGTGCTGCAGGCAAAAGAAAATGCTAAAGAAACGCAAAAACCTTTCGAGATAAAGTGGTAATGCACATTATGGAAAGGAACAACAGTGGCAGAAAGCAGAGAAACAGATTTTTTACTGCAGCGATTTCAGGAGTTGCAGTGTCTCTATGGCATTCACCTCCTGATTGGCAGCAGTGAGTCATCGTTGGAAACTGTTATCCAGCAGGCGGCGGCCATCATCCCCTCCGCCTGGGACAGCCAGACGATTGCCGGTTGCCGCGTTCATCTGGCATCCCACGATTGCATGGTCCTGCACGGAGAGCCAACACCCCATAAGGAAAGCTGCACCTTTCCCGATGCTCACACCACCAAAGGCATCGTTGAGGTGTATTATGCCGAAGAAAAGGGAGGTAACGGCCGCACCTCGCTGTTGCCGGAAATTGCCGGGCATCTGGCCCGGATGATCGACCAGAAACAGCTGAACCAAACAATCAAGCAGATAAACGATGAGCTGGTGGAAACCAACCAGCAGCTGGAAGCGGCCATCGAACATGCCAACATGATGGCCATTGAAGCGGAGATCACCAACATAGAGCTGACCCAGATATTCAACACCTCCGCCGACAGCATGTGGGTGGTCGGCACCGACTTCAAGATTCTACGGGTCAACAATAAATTGCAGCAACTGATCGGTCTGCAGGAACAGGAAATTGTCGGCCGGCACTGTGATTCTTTACTCTCGCACTCCATCTGCCGAGGGGACGAATGCCCGTTGCAGCGGATAAAGAAGGGCGCAAAAGCCATTGAATACGATCTTGAAGCATTTGCAAAACCGGAAGCGGTTCCCTGCATTATGACTGCCACCCCCTTAAAGGGCCTTGATCAGGAACTAATCGGTATTGTCGTCGGCTTCAAAGATATCACTGACCGCAAAAAAGCGGAAAAAGACCTGCAGCAGGCTAATGAAAAATTGCAGCAGCTGGTCACCATTGACGGCCTGACAAAAATCGCCAATCGCCGCCGTTTTGATGAATATCTACTGCATGAGTGGCAGCGCCTCAAGCGCGACCGGCTTCCCCTGTCACTGATCATGGTGGATATCGACTTTTTCAAACTTTACAATGACACCTATGGCCATCAGGCAGGCGATGAATGCCTGCAGACGGTTGCCAAGGTCATTGAGCAGCAGGCCAAGCGGCCCGCCGACCTGGCGGCCCGTTATGGCGGCGAAGAATTTGCCATTATTCTGCCCAACACCGATGCAAAGGGAGCCTGTCAGCTGGCTGAACAGATCCTGCAGGCAGTTGAAAACCTGCAGCTGACACATTACGGTTCACCGGTAAACTCCCATGTCACCATCAGCCTGGGAATCTCGACCGCTGTACCCCATGCCGACTATACCCCCACCCAGCTGGTTGCCTGTGCCGACCACGGACTCTATAAGGCAAAGGAAGGGGGACGAAACCGGATAGCATTCCAGGAATTTGACCGCTCCTGCACCCATAAACTACCCTGACCAGCCATCGTTCATGCGCACCCTGCCGCCCTTTCATATCGTTCTGGTGGAACCGGAAATCCCCCCCAACACCGGCAATATCGCCCGTCTCTGCGCCGCTACCGGCACCATTCTGCACTTGGTGGGCAAACTGGGATTTTCCCTTGACAACCGGGACCTGAAACGGGCCGGGCTTGATTACTGGTCGGCGGTAACCGTCAATCGCTGGCAGGATCTGGCAACCTTGCAGGCACATTACCCGGCCGGGCGCTTCTGGTACACGTCAAAAAAGTCGGCGACAACCTACGTGAACGCTGATTTTAAAGCAGGGGATTTGCTGGTATTCGGCAAGGAGACCATGGGGCTGCCGGAAACCCTGCTGGCGGCCAATAGATCCCGGGCGATCACCATTCCCATGACCGGCAACGCCGTGCGCAGCCTTAACCTGTCAACCGCTGCCGGCGTTATTCTCTATGAGGCATTGCGTCAGACCGGCCAGCTGGATTAGGGCAGGAGATTAAAATCTTTCTTCAGCGTTTCGATGTCCAGGTTTACAGTTTCCCACTGATTATAACAATCGGCCAGGCGGCCTTCCAGCTGCTGTTTCTGCTCATCCTGACGTCTGACCTCGTCGGCGGCGGTTGTCTGAAAAAACCGGGGGTCGGCAAAAAGGATTTCAATTGTGGCAATCTCCGCCTCCAGCCGGGCAATCTCCGCCTCCAGCTGGCGGCTTTGCTCCACCAGCGGTTTGGCGGCTTTATGATAAGCCTGACGGCTGGCGGCATTTTTTTTCTTTTGCTGTTTTGTTTCCCGATAATCGGCTGGTTTGGCTGCCGCCACCGGCCTGGCAGCCAGATCAACCTGGGCCGCCAGATGATCAGTCCCCACCTTTTCAAGAAACTCCTGATAATTACCGTCAAACATCTCCATCTGCTTGGGACGCAGTTCCAGAATTCTGGTTGCCACCCGATCAACAAGATAACGATTGTGGCTGACCAGCAACACCGTACCGTCAAACGCCTCAAGAGCGCGGATAAAGGATTCGATCGACTCCATATCCAGATGGTTGCTCGGTTCATCCAAAACCAGGACGTTGCCGTGCTGCAGCACCAACTTGGCAAGCACCAGACGGGCCGCCTCGCCCCCGGACAGCGCCTCGGTGCGCTTATGGACGTCATCACCGGAGAAAAGAAAATTACCCAACACCCCCCGAATAGTGCCGATGGTAGCTCCGGGATCAACACTGTAGAGAAACTCATAGGCAGTCGTATTGCCGGCAATCACCTCCCGGTGGTCCTGGGAAAAGTAGTCCGGATAGGTTTTATACCCCCAGCTGTAGGTTCCACCGTCAGCCTGCAGCTGACCCATGAGAATTTTCAGCAGGGTTGATTTCCCCACCCCGTTGGGACCCAGGATGGCAATCTTATCATTGCGGTAGACGGTAAAACTGACATTATCAAGTACCATCAGATCACCAAAGGATTTCTGCAGGCCCTCCACTTCCAGCACCACTTTCCCCGGTGGCCTTCGGGAGGTAAAGGCAATAAGCGGATAGGCCCGGGAACTGTAGACCGGCGCTTCAATCGCTTTTTCCAGCCGCTCTATCTGTTTCACTTTACTCTGTGCCTGGCGAGCTTTGCTCGCCTTACCTTTAAAGCGGGTGACAAACTGCTGCAGATCATCAATCCGTTTCTCCGCCTTGGCCGCCTCCTGCTGACGCATGAGATCATCTTGGGCTTTGGCAGCCAGAAATTGATCGTAATTACCGGGGTACAGCTTGATGGTGCCATAGTCGATATCAGCAATATGGGTGCAAACATTATTCAGAAAGCGCCGGTCATGGGAAACAACCAGCACGACACCGGCATAGGAGCAGAGATACTCTTCCAACCAATGGATGGAAAAAATATCCAGATGGTTGGTTGGCTCATCCAATAACAGGACATCCGGCTGACCAAAGAGGCACTGAGCCAACAACACCCTGAGTTTATAGCCTCCGGACAGCACCCGCATGGGCTGCTGGTGCTTCACCGCCGGAATCCCCAGGCCTTCCAGCATGGCGGCGATCCTGCTCTCAGCCAGGTAGCCGTCATAATGGGCAATAATCTCTTCCAGCTCAATCAAGCGGGCCGGCGATGGCTCTGTCTGCTGCAGCAACTGCTCCTTTTCCTCCAGGGCGGCTGCCAACACCGGCTGTCCCTGGAGAACGGTGGCCATAATCGTGGTGTCCTCAAATGCGAAATGGTCCTGATTGACGGTGCCGACGCTCACTTTGCCGGGCACCGTAATCTCCCCGTGGTCGGCCGCTTCCCGACCACTGATCAAACGCAGCAGGGTTGACTTGCCGGCTCCGTTGGCCCCGACAATGCCATAGCGCTTGCCGGGGTCAAAGCGCAGGTTGACCTTGGAGAAAAGGTATCCGCCACCGTATTGTTTGCTTAGTTCGGTAATACTGATCATCGTCCGCTAAAAACCTGTGAAAAAGAGAAAACAATCAATGTTTCCAGACTGCTGGACAGCAGCAAGGCTGTTGTGGTAACCTGCCATAGCAGAATGTCCGGAGAATGGCAAGGCACATTAAAACAGCAGGGGAAGAACGTACCAATGAAGCCACGAGGGAAAAACCAGGCATGCGGGTTTTGCCGCCGATCACGCTCTCACCGGCCGGCATACCTGGGGATTGCCGCCGGCCTGTTGCTAGTCATCCTGCTGTGGGTAGCCTGCAGCCCGGTAAGGACCACCTATCAGGTTACCAAAGGAACGGTGAAAACAACTTGGAAAGCTCTTGATCTGGCCACTGACCTCACTGGCGGCACCGTCAGAACCGTCTACAAGATCGGCAAATTCACCTTCGATGTGGTTATGGCTCCGGACTACTGGCCCATGACCCAGGACCTGGAAACTATTGACGGACTCTCACCGAAAGAAGCCATTCGTCAGGGACGGGTAAAAAACTCGCCCTATAGCATTCACGGCCAACGGTATGCGCCCATGTCGGTTGCTGCGTCCCAGACCTACTGCGAGGAAGGGGTCGCTTCCTGGTATGGCTATGAAACCAGGCGACAGAAAGGTGGCCATATGACTGCCAACGGGGAAGCCTTCGACCCCCTCAAGCCGACTGCCGCCCATAAACTGCTGCCGCTGCCCATCCATGTCCGGGTTACCAATCTGGAAAATGGCCGGTCAATGATTGTCCGGGTCAATGATCGTGGACCCTTTGTCGCCGGTCGCATCATTGACCTCAGTGCCGGAGCCAGCAGAGAGCTGGGGTTTTATGATCAAGGCACCGCCCGGGTAAGGGTTGAAACCGTAGAACTCAACTGACACTACGTTACCATCGGCTGCTTCACATGCTTCGCATGGCAACCTCTCTGGTTCTGTAGACGTCCGCAGTAAACAAAGAGTTTACCTGACGAAACTGTTACTAAGGATATGCGGACAACAAAACCGAACCGGAAAGGCGGAAGAAGATCGAAGAGGCCGTTACAGCTGGCGACCCCAGCGGAAGGCATTGCGATGAACGGCACCCCCGCCGGAAGGCGCGACAAAATCCTGCCCCTGGGCGGCAAACGGCTGGAAAATGAGGACAGCATCCTGCAAGGTGATTTTCAGGTGGGGCAGCAGCGGAAAAATCCGTTTTTTAGGCATAATCATCGTCGCCAGCAGAACAGTCAGGCTCTCCAATGCCTCAGCCAACGGCAAGGTAACCGGATAAAAACGCCGGGAACCAACACGGCGCTCCGGCTCATCAACTATCTGCTTGATGGTCATCTGTCTGGCAAGACGTAAAAACAGTTGAGGCCGGATCTTGAACGCCGGCAGCCAAAAACAAAGCCGGCGTTCATTCCAGGCAGGAGCAGCAACTTTCGGGATGTTTGCCTGGCGAATCAGATCAGCGTAAGAGGTCAGCTCCAGACCGTCAACAGCCACTTCCAGACGCCAGAAAGGCACCTGCAGCAGCTCTCCCTTGGCCACCGTGGGAGAAACACCCCAGGCCATCGACCGGAGGCCGGCTGGCGACGCAGTCCAGGCAGTATCACAATGGGAACAAAGGAGTACCAGGCTCTCACGATCACCCTCAAGATCCCAGCCGCAGGCGGGACAGAGTGCCGGCACAAAGGAATGCTGCCAGGATGGTCCCCGGGATTCACTATGTTGCAAGATTCCCTCGGCAGCCGTCATCCCGGTCAGGATTGTACCGTCAATGGCATCACGAAAACCATCAGCAGACTGGCCGATAGGGGCATAGATCAGGGAAGAAACCTCACCGATAAAGGCGGCGTATTCGCCAGCCGGCAACCCGCCGGGCAGCCGTCCGGCAGTCAAGTCGCTCACCACGGTTGACAGGGATTTCTGCACTGCCAGCCATGATCCCGGCAGCTCCGGGGTCGCAAAAAGCAGAGACAAAGCCTGCGGTCGGAACCCCAGGCTCTGGGGCAGGGCGCTGCAGGAAAAAGCCGGGAGACTGGTATCCAGCAGGCGGTGGTCTATCTGCTCGGCACGGGCAGCAAAGGAGATCCCCTTCAGCCGCCAATAGGGGACATAAAAAATTTCACCCTGATGGGAGTGTGAAGGAGGAATGTAATAGTGACAAGGTCCCGCAGCTGCAAGATAGAGGCGGACTCGGCAATAGGGACAGGCAAACAGGCGGTCCGTTTCTTCCAGCGTTACCGGTGCTCCGCACTGGGGACACTGGTGTGCCACCTGCCAGCTGTTCATCTACAACTTCTCTCCGCACTGGTTGCAAAAATGGGCTGCCGGCAGATTTTCAGTACCACAGCCGGGGCAGACAACTGCCTGCGGTTTTTCTTCCACCGCGGTACCGCAGCGGGGACAGAACCTGGCATTGGGCGGCAGGTTTTTACCGCAGCCGCTGCACTGGCTGATAATCAGCAGCTGATGGCCGCAAGCGGGACAGAAGCGGGCGTCGTTAGCTACCGGTTCATGACATTCGGGACAGCGATTTTCCACCACTGCCGCCGGGGAACCGTTGCCGGCCGCGCCAAAATTGGCAAACATAGCCGGCATCATCAATCCCAGGCCGACACCCATCCCGGAACCGACATCGCTTCCCGATTCAGGCATCTTCTCCATGGCCATGGCGGTTTTCATCTGCATCAGGCGGTTCATATCATCAAACATGGTCAGACGGCCATGGTCATCAATCGCCTGCTGCACCTCGGGCGGCGGTGTTATGGCGGTGATATAAAGGGCGGTCAACCCGAGGCCAAAGCGGCTGAAATCATCATCAAGACGCTGGCGCAAGGTTGCCGACAATGATTCATAGCAACCCGGCAGATCAAGAATGCTGTCCAATTCCTCCCCCAACAGATCATTAAAGCGGGAGACAATAACCCGGCTCAGGTACTCCTCGATACTCTCGGTGGCATACACTCCCTGGGTCCCCACCAGACGGTTGATAAACAACAGCGGCTGGAGAACCTGAAGATTAAAAACGCCGAAAGCCCGCAGGCGAACCAGGCCAAGGCGGGCATCCTTGAAGGCCACCGGATCGTGAGTCCCCCACTTGAGGTTGGGAAACACCTTCATATTGACGAAATAAACCTCGGCTCGCAGGGGACTGCTGAATCCCCATGGCAGACTCAGCACCTTGGTCAAAACCGGCAGGTTGTGGGTTGACAGGGTATGACGGCCGGCGCCTACCGCATCATAGGCTTTGCCCTGGTAAAAAAACACCGCCGCCTGACTGTCACGCACGATCAGCTGGGCGCCGAATTTCAATTCGCCGGAACCATGTTCAGGGATCCGGTGCACCAGCTCCTGACCACTTTCATCAAACCATTCAATAACTTCCAGAAAAACCAGATTATCAGTCCCCATGTCGCCCCCTATCACTAGTTATGTTCGGTGCTGCCCGCCGGCATGGAGCTTATTTCGGCTGAAAAGCCGTTTTTGTTTACCGGAAAATTCGGGCGCCGGGAGATTGTCAGCCAGGGTTATCACCCCGGCGACCGGCCGAACGTTACGAACTGCTGCCCGGGACATCGTCATGGGTCAACAACCGGAAAACAGAAAGGCAGGCTGAGGGGGCAAAGAAAAAGCAGCACAATAAAGGGGAGGGACAGCAAAGAAAGCACCGATGAAGAAAACCGGCAGGCAGGCCCGCTAAGGACGGCTGCCGGCATACAGCTCATATTCCAGCAGCCGGCACTCGATGGCACCGTTGAAGAGGGGATATCTGCGCCTGGCTTTCAATCCCACCTTTTTTGCCAGATCCAGATTGCCGGTCAGAATAAATCCCCGGTAGCCGGCGCAGTGCTGCTTGAAATAATCGCCGATGCGCTTGTAGGTCGCCGGCAGTTCCGCTAATGATCCCAGGCGTTCTCCATATTCGGGATTGAGGATCACAACTCCCGCTCCCGGCGGTATGGTGGTGGCGGCAAAATCACAGACGCTGAACTCGATAAACGGTTCAACCCCGGCCCGCTGGGCATTGCGGCGGGCAATGTTGATCACCGCCGGGTCATGGTCGGTGGCAATAAGGCGGCCGGCAATCCCCTCTTGCAACTGGCTGCGGGCCTGGCGGCATAGCCGCTGCCAGGCATCCCGGGAAAAACCGGCAAGATGCATGAAGGCAAAGTTTTCACGGTCAAGCCCCGGGGGGATCTGGAGCGCCTGCAGGGCCGCTTCGATGACCAGCGTTCCGCTGCCGCACATGGGATTGATAAAATTTCCCATGCCATTCCAGGCCGCCTGAACCACGGCTGCCGCCAAGGTCTCCTGCAGCGGCGCCCGGCTGCCTTCCTGACGGTAGCCCCGGCGGGCCAGAGATTCCCCCGAGGTATCCAGATAAACAAGACATGTTTTCTGCTTCCAGAAAAGATGCACCACCGCCCCATGGCGACCAGGCCCTGAATCGGGCCGCCGGCCGTACTGCCGTCGCAGTCGATCAACAATCACGTCTTTGGTCTTCTGGTTGGCAAAGCGACTATCGCGAATGGAGGGGTGATCGACCACCGAGGTAACCGTCAGATAACGGTCAGGACGAAGATACTTTTCCCAGCTGATGCGGGCAAGATGGCTGAAAAGCTCTTCCTGGCTGCCAACGGTGAAACTGCCGACCTGAAAAAAAATCCGCTGCCCGGTACGGCAGCAAAGATTCAGGCGCATGGCATCGGACAGCGTCCCCTTGGTGCTGACCCCGGCAACCGTTTCACTGACGATGGGAAAACCCAAGGATTGCAATTCAGCCTTCAGAAAGGGAGGAATCCCTTTTGCACAGGGGATATGGATGGTACTGGCCTGGGAAAAGATGCTCATGGATGGCAGTCTTCAGACAATAATCTCGGTCCCCACCCCCTGCTCGGTAAAAATCTCCAGCAGCAGGCAATGGGCCAGGCGGCCATCGACAATATGGGTTTTTTTCACCCCGGCCTGCAGCGACTCCAGGCAGCAGCTGATTTTGGGCAGCATCCCCCCCTTGATCTCCCCGGAAGCTATCATCGTTTCAACCAGATCACGATTCAAAGAGGAGAGCAGCTGGCTCTGGCCATCCAGCACTCCGGGCACATCGGTAAGCAGGATCAGTTTTTCCGCCTTTAAGGCAGCAGCCACCGCACCGGCCACCAAGTCAGCATTGATATTGTAAGTTTCCCCGGCATCATCAACACCGACCGGTGCAATAACCGGGATAAAACCGGTCTCATCAAGCGCGGTAAGGACGGCAGGATTAACCTGGCTTACCGCCCCCACCTTGCCGACATCAAGAATTTCCGGCGGCTGATCGGCTTTCGGGGTATCATAGATCAGCAATTTTTCCGCCTGCAGCAGATTGCCGTCCTTGCCGCTGAGGCCCACAGCTCTGCCTCCCTGCCGGCTGATCAGATTGACAATCATCTTGTTCACCTTACCCACCAGCACCATTTCCACCACATCCATGGTTTCCTGGTCCGTCACCCGCATCCCCTGCACAAACGAGCTTTGAATACCCATCTTCTGCAGCACTTCACCAATCTGCGGGCCGCCGCCATGAACGATAACCGGATTGATACCGATGAATTTAAGCAAAACCACATCTTCGGCAAAGGAAGTCCGCAGCGCCTCGTCGACCATCGCATGGCCGCCATACTTGATAACAAAGGTCTTGCCGTAAAACTTACGGATGAACGGCAGTGACTCAATCAGGGTGCTGGCTTTCTGAATCAGTTTTTCCATCACAACACCTTCCACTCTGCAGCAGGGACGATTTACAGAATATAGCGGCTGAGGTCTTCATCCTCAACCACATCGTCAAGTTTCCGCTTTACTTCCTGGGCATCGATGGAAACCGTTACCCCCTTCATGTCGGAAGCATTAAAGGAAACCTCATCAAGCAGACGCTCGAGAATGGTATGCAGCCGCCGGGCGCCAATATTTTCATGGTTTTCATTGACATAACAGGCAATCTCGGCAATCTCTTCAATGGCATCGTCAGCAATAACCAGGGTGACATCCTCGGTTTTCATGAGCTCCACGTATTGGGTAATCAGGGCGTTGCGCGGCTCCTTGAGGATTTTGACAAAATCTTCCTTCTCCAGCGAATCCAACTCAACCCGGATGGGAAAACGTCCCTGGAGCTCAGGAATCAGGTCCGATGGCTTGGCCGCATGGAAAGCACCGGCGGCGACAAAAAGAATGTGATCAGTCTTGATGATACCATATTTGGTATTAACCGAAGACCCTTCAACGATGGGCAGCAGATCACGCTGCACCCCCTCACGGGAGACATCAGGTCCACTCCCCCCTTCGCGGCCTACCACTTTATCAATTTCATCAAGAAAAACAATGCCGTTCTGCTCAACCCGCCGCTTGGCCTCGCTGACCACCTTATCCATATCAACCATCCGTTGGGCTTCCTGGTCCACCAGGAATGTATAGGCTTCCGGCACTTTGACCTTTTTTTTCCGGGTTTTCTGGGGCAGGATATTTTCAAACATATCCCGCAGGTTGATATCCATCTCTTCCATGCCGGTGGCGGAAAAAATTTCCACTACCGGCGTCGAACGTTCACTGATTTCAATATCGACCTGGCGGTCATCAAGCTTGCCGGTCCGGAACAGCATCCGCAGTTTCTCCCTGGTTTTCTGCTGTGATTCGGCTGAGGGCGGAATGACGATTATTTCCGGCACCTGGCCATCAGCGAACTCGTCGGTCGCTGTTGTCTCCGGCCGTGATGATGACACGGCCGCCGGCGGCGGCAGCAGAATATCCAAAAGCCGTTCTTCAGCGTTTACCTGGGCCTTGCTCTGGACGCTGCTGGTTTCCTCTGCCTTCACCATGGTAACGGCCAGTTCGGTCAGGTCGCGAATAATCGCTTCCACATCCCGCCCCACATAACCCACCTCGGTAAATTTGGAAGCTTCCACCTTGATAAAGGGGGAATGGGCCAGTTTTGCCAGCCGGCGGGCGATTTCCGTTTTGCCCACCCCGGTGGGGCCAATCATGATAATATTTTTCGGGGCAATTTCATCCCGCAGGTCATCAGGCACCTGCTGACGCCGCCAGCGGTTGCGCAAGGCAATGGCGACCGCCCGCTTGGCATCATCCTGACCAACTACATACTTATCCAGCTCAGCAACAATCTCTCGGGGAGTGAGAGTAGACATTTAGATATTCTCCTCTTCTTCGGCAACCAGTTTTTCAATGGTAAACTGGTCATTGGTATAGATACATATCTTCGAAGTAATGGCCAGCGCCTCTTTGACAATCTCCGCTGCCGGCAACGTTGTATGGGCCACCATGGCCCGGGCTGCAGCCTCGGCGTAGGGCGCCCCCGAACCAATGGCTACCACTCCGTCATCAGGTTCAATAACATCACCATTGCCGGAGAGTACCAGGGTATGCTCATCGTTGGCGATAATCAGCAGCGCCTCCAGGCGGCGCAGCATTTTATCCATCCGCCAGTCTTTGGCCATCTCCACCGCCGCCCGCATCAAATTGCCGTTATACATGTTCAGTTTTTCTTCAAATCGCTCAAACAGAGTAAAAGCATCGGCGGTTGACCCGGCAAAACCGGCAAGAATCTGGTTGTCATAGAGCCAGCGTACTTTGCGGGCCCCATGCTTCATGACCGTATCACCCATGGTTACCTGACCGTCGCCGCCGACAGCCAGTTCAGTTCCTGTACGAACAGCCAGAATTGTTGTTCCGGTAAACATCAGCTATATCTCCTCCATAGGGTAAGTGGTCGTCATCCCAAAGCCAGGCTCATTTCTCCTGCCGGGCGAGCGGATGAGCCCGATCATAGACTTCCAGCAATCGCTTAATGTCGAGGTGCGTATAGCGCTGGGTGGTTGACAAACTGCTGTGGCCAAGCAGTTCCTGAATACTCCGCAGGTCAGCACCATTCTGCAGCAGGTGGGTGGCAAACGAATGACGAATGGCATGGGGAGACAATGGCTTATACAAACGTGCCGCCCTCAGATACTTATCCAGCAAACGGGCTACCGAGCGGGATGTGAGTCGTCCTCCTCTGGCGTTCAGAAAGAGGGGGTCGTCCCGCCGCTGACGCTCATCAGCAGACCCGGCAGAAGGACGCTGGGTCAGATAGGTCTGCAACCAGCGTTCAGCCACCGTACCCAGAGGAATAACCCGTTCTTTCCGCCCCTTGCCAAACACCCTGACAACACCGGCAAGAAAATCAACATCAGGGACATTCAGTGAAACAACTTCAGCTACCCGCATCCCCGAAGCATACAAAAGCTCCATAATCGCCCGATCCCGTACTCCCAGCACCGTATCGGTGGGAATGCTCTCGAGCAGAGTGGCCATCTCCTCCACCTCAAGGCAGGCGGGCAGTCGCTGTCCCTGTTTCGGGGTTACCAACAGATCAGCGGGATTATCCAACCGCAGCCCCCGTTTTCGCAAAAAGAAGAAAAAGGATTTTATGGTAGCCAATCGACGGCTGACCGTCGATCTGCTGGCCCGGGCAAGCTCAGCCCGCAGAAAAGCACGCAGCTGGTGTTCCTGCACCTCAAGCCAGCATTGGTCCTCCTCTTCCACCAGAGAACAATGCTCTTCAAGAAAAATCCGCAGCTGCTCCAAGTCGCCCCAGTAGGCCCTGACGGTGTGTGCCGAATAATGGCGTTCCACCGCTAAAAAGCGAAAGAATAACGCCCGCAGACCGCTCGTTGCAGCGTTCACATCGTGCACAGCAATCCCCCTCTTGGAGACGTATTAGAACATAATGGTCAATTTATCAACCATTAAAGCACAACCATCATGGTCTGTCGGCATCCATCAGCTGCCTTGACTAAGGCGGCACAATAGGCTACAAATGGGTGAGCGCCATGGGATACTGGCGGCCCATTCGGAGACATCAATTATTCCGGGTGACAACTCATGCGCATGAAGCGGGAACCGGCAGGCTGCAATATCTCCAGAGCATCGGATTCCCTGACGGAAAAACCATCTTGTCCGAAAAAAACCACCTCTTTTTTCTTTTTCTGCTGATTTCCCTGTTCGTCCATCTGCTCTTTTTCTACCATTACCGCACGTGGTCACCCGCTGTCCAGTTTGCCAAGCTCCTGGCGACAGAGAAGGAACCTACGCCGGTGCAGATTATCGAGCTGCCACGGGAAGTAAAAAAACCGCAGGAAAAGCCCGTCGAACCGATCAAACCCCGGTTTTTAACCGAGCGGGATCGCCGGGCCGAACAGGAAACCCGGCTCGAGCAGCAGCCCCCGGTTGCCGGTCCTGACCGGATAAGCAGGCCAGCCCCCAAACCGGCAGCAAAAGCAGCCCCGCCAGCACCGAAAACCGAGGTTGCCAAACCGCAGCCGAAAAGAACCGACCCATCCCCGGCCAAGACTGAAAAAGAACCACAAGTAGTCAGAAAATCGCCCATGGGAAGAGCTCCCATTGCCGCCAAACCCGAGGAACAGAAACCCGTTGTGGAGGCACCGGCTACCCCGCCGGCCAACAAGCTCTTCCCCTCTTATGAAGAGTTGACTCAGATAGCCCGGGAAGCCGCCGAGCAGCAAAGAGCCGCCAGACTGCCAAAAGATATTGAAGCGGGACAATCCATTCAGTTGAATACTGAACAGTTCAAGTTCCACTCCTACTTTATCCATCTGAAACGGAAAATCGAAGGGGTCTGGGAATATCCCTACTTAGCCAGGGAATCAGGACTGCAGGGCAGGCTTTTGATGAGATTTGTAATCAACCGGGACGGCACTCTGGCAGAAACGACCATCCTCCAGTCATCCGGCTTCCCTCTGCTGGATCATGAGGCAATCCGGGCGGTTCACGATGCAGCCCCATTTCCACCACTGCCGGCACGAATGGAAGTCGACCGCCTGTCAGTCACCGCAACATTTGAGTATCTGCTGGATTACAAGGTTATCAGATGATCTCCGAAACCCTGCCGGCAGGAGACCATGGATAAGGAAGGAGCCGGTTAGGCAGCAGCAACCGCCTTCTCTTTTGAATCCGACGATTCTTTTTTGACCGGACTGCTTTTAGCTGAGTTGTCTTTCCCTTTGTCTCCGCCCTTGCCATAATCGGTTACATACCAACCGGAACCTTTCAGCACAAAGCTGGTTGAAGAAACCAGTTTGGTTACCGGACCGCCGCACTCAGGACATACATCAACCGGATCATCGGTTATCTTTTGAAGCAGATCAAACTGATGCTCACACCTACTACAACGATACTCATAAATCGGCATACCACGTACTCCTTAACAACCTTTTTCATTACACGACCATCAGGCGCTTGAATCCCTCTTTAAGCCTCAAACAATGGCCACACCATATCATGACACCCCTAAACGTTCCTGCAACTCATCAACCGACAAACCCTCGACCGCAAAGGTTTTCAGCCTTGCTGTTTCGCCGCTGACCAGTTCCACCTTTGACTTGGCAATCCCCAAAATCCGGGCGAGAAATTCCCGGCACAACTTATTTGCCGCACCATCAACCGGTGGGGCTGTCAGAGAAACCTTAACCACGTCTCCGTGCAGACCAACCACCCGGTTGGCAGATGCCCGGGGCTGCACCAAAACTCTGAAAAGCAGTTTTCCCTTGCGCTCCTGGCACCATAAAGCCATCATCCCGGTTCACCGGCAACCGGTTGCCGGCTCCTTTGTTACCCTGAAAGCCGCGCCGCCAGGTCAATGAGCGATTGAACCAGAAACGAACGGAGGAACACGATAACCAGCAGGACAATCATTGGGGAAAAATCCATACCCATGCCGGACAGAGGAATTGTCCGCCGTATTTTATACAGCAGGGGTTCGGTTACCCGGTAAAGAAAACTGACTATGGGATTGTAGGGGTCGGGATTTACCCAGGAGATTATTGCCCGGGCAATAATAATCCACATATAGATGGTGAGGGCAATATCCAGAATCCTGGCAAAACCAACCATGAAATTACTCAGTATAAACATCCGCTTCTTTCACCAAAGGAAAAACCATTTAAGGTCTGTAATCAGCTTGAAAGCCGGCAAAGGCAATCTGCCGGCCCGTTATAGCATGGTCACTACGATAGGAAAAGAAAAAATTTTCGCAGCAGGTACAGCGCCCCGTTTCATGAATCGACGATTCAGGAACCCCCAGAGCTTCCAGCTGCAACCTCTGTAAGCGGGGCATATCAAGATGGCAATCACCGTCATCCTCCTTCGTACGCCATGATAAATCAGCGGCAAACGGCAGTTCACGGACAAAACGCTCAACCAGTTCGGGCCCCACCTGATAACAGCAGCTGCCGATGCAAGGGCCAAAAAAAACCAGCACATCTTCTAACTGCACCGCAAATCTGGCAGCCATTGCAGCCAGCGTTCGGGGAACCACCCGTGCCAGGATACCCCGCCAGCCGGCATGCACAACCGCAATCCCCCGACACTGACGATCAACAACGATGACCGGCAGACAATCAGCCGTGAGAACCCCTAACAACACCCCCGACCGGGAAGTGAGCAGTGCATCGGCCTGCTGATCCGCCAGTTGCTGAAGAGCTCCAGGAGCAACATCTTCCACTACTTGGCACCGGTTGCCATGCACCTGGGAAACAGTAACTAATGGCAGCGAACGCCTGCCACCTGCCAGCATGGCGGCAAGCAACTGCCTATTTCTGCGTACCAGCTGCGGATCATCACCAACATGGAAACCCATGTTGGCCGAAGCATAGGGTGTTGTGCTTACCCCACCGAAACGGGTGGTAAAACCACACTGAATTGGCAGCTCGCTTTCCACCCTAAGATAGGTAATGGGCCCCTGGTCGTCAAGGGTAAAAATACCGCCATGCTCCATGCCAGTCGACCTTTTCATCATCGCCAAGAGTAGATTATCCCGGGAACTTCCGGCTTCATGCAGGGGCAGAACTCAAGGTAAAACATCACAGGTGCCGGAGAGTTTCAATCAACTGCTGCAGGTCCGGGGGAACGGGTGCTTCAAACTCCATATAACCGCCGGTGGCGGGATGAATGAAGCCCAACCTTTTGGCATGGAGGGCCTGACGGGGGAAATCCCGCAGGCAAAGCAGCGGCTGGCCATCGGCATATTGACGTACAATCCCTTTTTTACCATATACCTGGTCACCAACCAGCGGATGCCCCGCCTCACTGAAATGCACCCTGATCTGGTGCGTCCTGCCGGTTTCCAAACGGATGCTCAGCCAGGTCGTCGCAGGCAGAAACTCGAGAATCCCGTAATGGGTCACCGCCTTCCTGCCACCCCGGGAGATCGAGGCCATTTTCTTTCTATCCCGGGGATTACGGCCCAGGTTCGAGCGCAAAACGCCGGGTTCCACCGATACCCGGCCATAGACCAGGGCAACATATTCCCTGGTAATGCTATGATCCTTGAATTGGGCCGCCAGGTGATGAAGGGCTGTTTCATTTTTGGCCACCACCAGAACGCCGGAAGTATCCTGATCAAGGCGGTGGACAATTCCCGGCCGCAACTGGCCGCCGATACCACCAAGATCATGGCAATGGTAGAGCAGGGCATTGACCAGGGTGCCATCCCAGTTGCCGGCCGCCGGATGGACTACCATCCCGGCCTGTTTATCAACGACAATAACCTGTTCATCTTCGTAGAGAACCTTCAGTGGGAGCTGCTGAGGGGTAATAGCAGCCACTTCCTCGGGAGGTGGAATGGTCATGACAATCTGTTCATCGCCGCTCAGGAGATAGGACCTTTTTCGCAGCTGGCCGCCGACCAGTACCAGACCCTCTTTAATCAGGTGCTGGATCCTGCTGCGGGAACAAGTGGGCACTTCATCCTGAAGAAAACTATCCAGTCTTTTTTTTTCGCTGCCGGAGTAGGTCAAGAGTATGGTGGTTGGGGAGGGATCAGCCATAGTAAGAGCAATAAGAATTTGATTTTTTCAACGCGGCCGGCGCTGTTGTTTCATCCGGCCATCATGATCGGCCGGTGATCGACGGCGGTTCATGATGCATCATCAGCATGGATGAGCTTCCCCTGCACGATGGCTGCCAATTTTTCCGCCTCGGGGAAATCCTGCCGCATCATCATCGCCTTTTGCAGGCACACCAGGGCTTCGGACCATTGTCCTTTTTCCACATAAGCCCGGCCAAGATTAAACAAAAGGACCGGATCCTGCACCCCGATCTCAAGGGCTTTTTTATAATTGGCTATTGCCTCATCATACATCTTGTTCTGTCGCAAATCGATGCCAAACTCATTGAACACATGCTTGTTTTCCTCTTGAAAAAGAGCTTCGATCTGGGCAAGCTTACCGAATACTTTGCGGGCTTCCTCCACCTCTCCCCGCTCAAGGTGCACCTTTCCCAAGCCATAATTAGCCCTGACATTCTCTTCATCCAGTTTCAAGGCCGAACCATATTCAAATTCGGCGCTGTTGTATTCTTTTCGTTTGAGATGAAGATTGCCCCGGGAGGCATGCTTGTCAGCCTGAACCTTCTTACGCAAATGACCCTGATCAATTTTTTGGCCAAGGGGCAGATAATCGGGTTTGGGGGTGCAACGACGCTGAAACTCGTCCAGCTCCACCACTTCTTTGATCCTGGTCGGTTCGCCATCCATGTTAAGCAAGCTGAGTTCCACCCGACCATCAGGAAGCTCTTTAACTAAAAAAATATTTTCCCCCGTGGTTTGACGGCGGGTTGCGCCGGTACCCAGGGAAATTTTCACCTTTTCAGAATAATAACCTGCTATTTTTTTTATTTCTGACATTATGCACTGCCTTCCTGACTGCCTCTGCCATCGAAGATTCCAAGAGTAACAAGCCTGATGGCTCCGGAACAACTCCACCTTCTTCGTTACGCCGCAACCTGCAGCACTGCAGCAGACTGTATGTTTTGCGTGACTCAGAGCTGACGCTTAAGGGCGCCATTGATCTGCTGGAAATGTCACAAACTCAACAACCCTGGGGTATGACTAGTCCAGAACCATCTCAGTGAGGTGACCTTGCCGGACAAATCGCCGGTCATCGCTGCCCTGCCCAGACAATCAGGGCACCTTTGCCAGCGGAAATGCCGCTCGCTCTTCTTTTATCTATCGTCAAAGAAAAATTTTTTTTAACAATTTCCCTCGACAAACAGCAGCTTAGCATAAAAGCTGGACTGCAAACAGCATCATCTATCCAAAATGATGACAAAACTGTTTAATTATTCTTCAATGGTTGTCGAAGAGATGAAAATGGCATTTTGAGCCATAAACCAGTGCTCCAACCAAAAAAGAAGTCGTCGACCTGTGGCAGAAGAACAAAACGTTTCTCATAGTGCCAGTGTGGAGCTGGATGACCCCCCCCTGCTGCAGGCAATTCTCCAGCATGCACCATATGGGATTCTTGACATCAACCCCCAGGGAACCATTGTTTTCAGCAATCATCTGGCTGAATTTCTCCTTGGCAACGGCATGACAAGTCTGGTTGATGACAACCTGCTCAACATTCTCCAAAAGCGACACGCTGACACCAAAAGTTTGGTTCAAACAATAACCGCTGAATCTTCCTTGAAAAGCCAGAGAATTACGGTCATCGTACCGGAAGATGATGATGCCGTTTCCTTATCTTTTATCCTTATTCCGTACCGAATGCCCCCGTCTGGCAACCGCCATATTAGCATATTCATCGAAGATCTGACGGGCAAAACGGCGTTGTCAGACGCGATCCAGTTCTATACTGACAATCTTGAATCACTGGTTGAAAGCAAGACCAGGGAAATTAAAGAGATTCAGGCTAAACTAATCACTGCTGAGCGAACTGCAGCAATGGTCAGTACAGCCGGGGGCATTGCCCATGAACTGCGACAACCGCTGACCGCCATTATCGGCGCCGCAGAATTGTTGCACGATCATGCCCTGGAAAACCTCGAAGAAGCAATGCAGAAGAAATTGTCAATAATCCATCAACAGTCTTTGCGAATGGCGGAAATTATTAAAAAAATGGAGCAGCTGGTGGAATATCAAACCAGAGAATATATCCGTGGCACCAGAATTCTGGATATCGATGAATCCAGTATCGTAAAACGGCCATAGCCGGAAAACCTTCTCTTCTCCTCTCCTCCTCCCGTATGCCCCGGCACAACCATACGCCATGGGCAACTGTCACAGAAAAGTGAAACCAAAAGAGAACATCATAAAAAAAAGGGGGCATAACCATGCCCCCGTCACTATAGATTTGCTAAGGTTTATACCGGGGACCCGCCCCGGCTGACATTATGCTCAGGAAAAACCCTGATTGGCTGTACAGCCACCACCATCAACACCACGAGAAATGGCACATGCGGCCACCTGCTTGAGTGGGCTGGGAGCACCGCATCGGGGACATTTCAGCTGTTCGCCGCCTTCACCCAAGCGCTGGATCTGCTCAAAACAATGATCACACTCTCGACAACGATACTCATAAATAGGCATAGACTCCCCCCCCCCTCATGGCGACAAAGCACGGCCCAGGATCTTTCAGCAGAGAATGACTACTCTTTGATACCGGCTACCGGTTTATTGCCTTCACAACAATCAAGTTGCAGCTGATTCATCAAGGTCGAAACAATCAACGTACCGATCTCATCACTGACCCAATACCTCATGGCCACGCCCTCCCGGGCTGAATCAACAATCCCCTTGCCCTTCAGAACCGAAAGATGCTGAGATACCGTCGCCTGGGGTAGGTCAAGACAGTTCCAGAGGTTTTTAACACATGATTCTTCAGTCAGCAAGGTCTGGACAATCCGCAAACGAATCGGATGACCCAATACCTTTAAAATTTCAGCCACCCGATGACATATTTTGTCGTGCATTACAGCCCTCCTCAAAAGTACCGGCAAGCCTTAAGTCAAGAACACCAACTTCATGACAGCTGGCAAGAGAAAAACCCTATCCAAAAACCACTACCGGACCAATTATTAATATATGCAGATGTATAAAGTAAAGTCATGACAATGTCAACTTTTTTCTGAGAAGAATACTGCATACCGGCATCTGTGGCTTGAGAAGGCGCACTGCACTCAGCCACCTGCTCCCTGAAAAAGAAGCTCCGCCGGCAGAAAACGCTTGTTTCTCCTTACAAGATATGGAATAGCATACGTGAATTCGCCGGCAGCACAAAACCGCTTGAGGAAGGGACACGCTCTAGGCTTTCAGGATCTGCCGTCAGGGAAGCCCGCCCGGCACATCATCAGGAAGGCTGCGATGCACCCCTCAATGGCAATCCAGGAGTGTACGGCAAAAAAGTTGGAGCTACGAGGCCGTCAATGGTAGACAAGGATTAACTCTATGCCCTCTGCGAGTACGACCAATACTACCATCGATCTCTTCATCCACATGGATGAAGTACAAGGTCAGCAGCACGCCTACCTCTCGATCAGGCCCAACACCAGAATTGCCAACCCCACCGATGCCCGGGCAAAAACTGAGATCCTGGCTGTTATCGAACAGCTCATCGAGAACAGCACGATCACCCACGGCCTGCTCGCCAAGAAAAAACTTCGCGAGCAGGTTGAACTCTATCTCGATGGTTACCGAAAGAACGGCGAGTATCGAGATTATTTCACTTTCTCTCTAGCTGCCCCGACCCTGCCGGTTCCAGGTTCTGACAGCACCCTCGAAGAACTCATCAACCTGGAGTTGAAAGCCGGTAAAATTATTAACGAAAAGACTGGTAAAATTGATTTTCGCGACCTGGGGTTCAGTGAAAAACTGGTCCACAAAGGCTCCAAGCTGCTCGTAGTAAACCACGCTACCAAAGGCATTGACGGCACGACGATCCATGGCGGTCAAATCCACGCTGAACCGGGAAAAGAGCTGGCAAAACTAAGATACGACCGGAAATCAATCATTGCCGATGAACAGCCGGAAAAAAATATCACCATCCTGAAAGCACTCATCGACGGGTTTTTATACCGGGAAGAAACCAGAGGTTATTTTATCGATCCAGATGTTCTGGTCCAGCAGGTCGATTTCTCCACCGGCAACATTGCCGTTAAAGATTACAGCACCATTGCCACCAGCATTAAAGTTGAAGACTCCAGCAACGTCCTCAAGGATTCCGTAAAAGCGGGGTTTACCCTCAAGGCCAATGGCATCAGGGTTACCGGCAATGTCGGCCGGGGGGCCATTCTAGAGGGTGATACCATTACCATCAATGGCATTGTTGACCCTGAAGCCAGAATAATAGGCAGACATATTACCATTGATAAAGTAGTCGGTGCCCGGATCGAGGGACATGAGGTCACCATCAATGAGGTGATCCGCAACGCCATCATTATTGGCCACCAGGTAAAAATCAAGACCTGCATGTCCTCAACCATCCAAGCAACGGAAGTACATATTGCCGAGTCCATGCATGCCGGCACGGTAACCGCCGGCACCTTTATCTACTGTCACGGCATCCATAGTTCGGGAAAATCGGTTCTCCAGATTGATCCTTTCGCCCTGCCTGACTACCAGCAGCGGGAAGAGAAACTGAATGAAATGTTGAGAAAATCAAGCCTTAAACGTGATCATTTCACCCCGAAACTGGTCAAAAATACCTATCTCAGATCTCAGCTGGAAACGGAAATTGCCCAACTACTGCAAAACATCGAAGAACAGAAAAACATCTCTTTAACCAACCAGCAGAAAACCGCAATCAGACAGCTGATCACCAGCGATCGAGCCGCTGAACTCAGTGAGCGGCTCCACATTCCCCTTGCCTCAATCACCCTGAAACGGCTGCACTCTTTTTATCAGCTTACTCAGGAGCATGAGGAACTGAAGAAAGAGGAGGAGAGCATCAACCGGGAAATCATTGGCTGCAAAGAAGTGATTGCAAACCTGAGACAGTCCTTCTCCCGTGGCTTGATCCTGGCTGACAACGGCGGTGACGGTGAAGTCCATATCAATTTTGGCACCTTCTCCCGCAGGCCCACGACTATCAACACCCCAACTCTTTTCAGCTTTTCCCGTAATAGGAAAACAATCATCGCCACCACCGGCCCCCTCGCCCTCCATAAGCATGATCAGCGTCTGGCATCATTGAGTCCCGAGGCCTTAAAACTACTCAACCGCTTCTCGGCATCCAGAATCTTATGAAAACCAGCAAAGGGAACATTCTCAGAGCCGCAGGCATCGTCAGCGGCGCAACTTTTCTCAGCCGCATTCTTGGATTTGTCCGCGACATGATCACGGCCCATTATCTGGGCACCAGCTTCACTGCGGATGCCTTCTTTGTCGCTTTCCGCATTCCCAACCTGCTCAGGCGGCTCTTTGGTGAGGGCTCACTAACCGCATCCTTCATTCCGGTATTCAGTAGCTATCTGGCCGCCGGCAAAAAAGAGGAAGCAAAAGAGATTGCCCAGACCGCCTTGACTCTGGTTGCCGCCATCCTCGTTCTGGTAACCATTGCCGGCATCTGCTTTTCACCCCTGATCATCTCCCTCATCGCGCCGGGATTTCACGACAACCCGGAAAAATTCCAGCTGGCCGTCCTGCTCAACAGGATTATGTTCCCCTATATTCTGTTGATCAGCCTAGTGGCTCTGGCCATGGGAATATTAAACTCGGTTGACCACTTTCTGGCACCGGCGCTGGCTCCGGTACTATTGAACATCTGCATGATTGGCGCTGTTTTTCTCCTCAGCCTGCCCCTTGGCAATCCGGCGCTGGCCCTGGCAGTGGGGGTGCTGCTCGGCGGACTGGCCCAACTGGCTCTCCAGGTACCGTTTCTGCGAAAAAAAGGGTTTTCCCTGGCCCCCAAATACCATTTCCGCCATCCGGCCATCGGCAGAATCCTGAAGCTCATGGGACCGTCCCTGGTCGGGCTGGCCATCACCCAGATAACTATTTTTGTCAACACCCTGCTGGCATCCCTGCTGATGGATGGCAGCATTTCCTATCTCTACTATGCCGACCGTCTGGTTCAGTTTCCTTTGGGAGTTTTTGCGGTTGCCCTGGGGACTGCAATTCTGCCAGCCCTCAGCAGACAGGCCAGCAAGCAGCAATGGGAAGATTTCTCCCAGACGTTTTCACTCGCCATCCGGGGACTGTTCTTCATTACCCTGCCGGCCATGACCGGCCTGATCATTCTCAGTAAACCAATTATCTACGTGCTTTTCCAGCGGGGTAACTTTGATGCCACCTCCACCGCCATGGTGGCGCAAACTATGATCGCCTATACCTGCGGGCTGTGGGCTTACGCCGCCCTGCGGATTGTGGTGCCGGTATTCTATTCCCTCCAGGATGCCAAGACGCCGGTAAAGGTGGGCGGCGTTGCCCTGATCATCAATATCGTTGCCGCTCTCGCATTGATGCTGCCCCTCAAACACATCGGCCTTGCCCTGGCTACGGCCATCTCAAGTGCCGCCAACATCATCATCCTCATCTATCTGCTGGCGAAAAAGAAAACCATGCCGCCGTTGAAAATCAACAGTATTACCAAATCCCTGGGGCAGGCCGCCGTGGCCACCGGCATCATGGCTGTGGTTCTTCTGGCGCTGCCCCATTGTTCCTGGTTTGCCCTCACCTATGTCCACCAGCTTGCGGATGCCGGCAGACTGGCAGTGATGATCACTATCGGCGGTCTGGCCTATGCCGGCAGCTCACTGCTGCTGGGAAGCAGGGAGATGGACTCTTTGAAGGCAATGATGGGAAAAAGAGGTACGACGGGAACATGAATGCCGGGCGGCGGAGATACTTTTTTTTCCTGCTCCTGCTGGGGCTGGGGGCCGTCAGCTTCGCCGCTGCTGACCTGGCTTCTTTTGCCAGGCGGCAGACCGTGCTTGCCCCTACACTTTTTGAGGTCCAGCCCGGCAGCTCTCTGAGCACAATAAGCAAGCAGCTGGAACAACAGAAAATTATCACGTCCGCCACCCGTTTCACCCTCATCGTCAGAATACGCCGCCTTGCCAACCGCCTGCAGGCGGGAGAATATGAATTTCAACCGGGTGACACACCACAGGCGATCATTGATCAGCTGGTTTCAGGTCGGATAAAACAATACCAGCTGACCATCCCTGAAGGACTGACCATCAGAGAAATCAGCCGTTTGATGCCAAGCCGGCTCTGCCAAAATGGTGAATTTGAGCAGCTCGCTGATGATCCGGCGCTCCTCAAACAATGGAATATTCCAGCAGCTTATGGTGAAGGCTACCTATTCCCCAGCACCTATCCATACAGCAAAGCAACAACTTGCCGGCAGCTCGTCTCCCAGATGCTGAAGACTTTCACCGAACAGTTCCAGCTGGCATCAACCACCGCCACAACTGAGGCATCACTCCCTTTAAGCCGGCATGAGCTGGTAACCCTGGCCTCGATTATCCAGAAGGAGACCGGCCGTCTTGAAGAGATGCCACTGATCGCCGCCGTCCTCATCAACCGGCTGCGCAAAGGAATGCGGCTGGAATGCGATCCAACGGTTATTTATGGCTTGGGAGATGGTTTCGACGGCAACCTGCGGAAAAAAGATCTCCTTGATGCTTCATCTCCCTACAACACCTACCAACACCGGGGATTGCCGCCCGGTCCCATCTGCAACCCCGGAATCATGGCTCTCAAAGCGGCCCATGCTCCGGCTCCGGTTGACTACCTCTACTTCGTCTCCCGCAATGATGGCAGCCACCAGTTCTCAGCCACCTACCAGGACCATCATAAAGCTGTCCAGCGCTACCAGCAGCGCCGCTAATAGCTGGCTGGAAAAACGGCAAAAAATCAGTCTGTTTATTGTTTGGAGAAAACCGCAGGAGGGATACTGCTTGCTCAGGTCCGGTAGTCGGCGTTGATGCTCACGTATTCGTGGGAAAGATCGCTGGTCAGGAGAGAAAAGCTGCCGTTGCCGGCATGCAGGTCAATGGTAATAGTGAAGCTGTTCTGGTGAAAGATCTTCGCACCATCAGCCTCCTGATAGGCGGGGGAACGCCGGCCACCGGCCACCACCTGAATCCGGTCAAGCCAGATATCCACCCGCTCAGGCTGCAGGTCAACACCGGCATAACCAACTGCGGCGATGATCCGTCCCCAGTTGGCATCCTGACCGAAAAAAGCGGTTTTCACCAGCAACGAACGACCAACCGTCCGGCAGATCTGCTCCGCCGCCGTATCATCAGAAGCATTTTCAACCACGATGGTTACCACTTTCGTCGCCCCTTCCCCATCCTTGACAATCAAGCGGGAAAGATAATCAGCAACCTGAAAAACCCCATGTTCAAAGGCCTTTCGGTCTGCTTCATCAACCAGCGAACAACCGGAAGCACCATTGGCCAGCAGCAACACCGTATCATTGGTGCTGGTGTCGCCATCAACACTGATCCGGTTGAATGTCCGCTGCACCACCCCTGCCAATATCTCCTGAAGCTCAGTTCGCGACACTCTGGCATCGGTAAACAGATAGGCAAGCATGGTGGCCATCCGGGGTTCAATCATTCCGGCTCCCTTGGCCATCCCGATAATCTTTGCCGTACCGGTTGACAAGGAGAGATTCACCGCAAACATTTTAGCCAGGGAATCGGTGGTCAGGATGGCCTCGGCAGCCAGGGGCAACGCAGCCGCTGAAAGTTCACCGGCCAGCCGGGGCAAGGCGCCGGTCACCTTTGCCACCGGCAACGGCTCGCCAATAACGCCGGTGGAAGAGACAAACACCTCACCGGCAGGAACGGAAAGGACGTCACCAAGGGCAGACGCCACCTGCCTGACATGGGCAACCCCCGGTTCACCGGTGCAGGCATTGGCATTACCGCTGTTGATCAACACCGCGCTAACCGGTGTTGCCGCCGCCAGCTGCTGACGGCCATAAAGAACCGGGGCAGCGGCAAAGGCGTTGGTGGTAAAAACCGCCGCCGCCGCCGCTGACGGTTCTGAAACAACCAGAGCAAGGTCAAGCTTGCCATTTTTTTTCAGGCCGGCGACACAACCGGCAAAGCGGTAACCGCTGCATTCCATGGTCACAGTCGCCCTTTTTATCTGTTCGTCCATCGGCATTGTTATTGACCGCAGCACCGTTTATATTTTTTTCCGCTGCCACAGGGGCAGGGGTCATTGCGGCCGATCTTGGCTGTCGTTTTCTGCACCGGTTTCCGTTTCCCCGCTTCATCAACTCCCTGGCCGCGACTGAGGACGACTTCGGTCTGCTTTCGGGACTGCTGATCGAGAGCTTCAACCTCCTCCTCACGGGTTACCCTGACATAACACAGCTGGGTCACCGCGTCCTCTTTCATCTTGGCCAGCATGGCGACAAACATATCAAACCCTTCCCGCTGGTACTCCCGCAGAGGATCCTTCTGGCCATAGCCCCGCAGACCAATGCCTTCTTTGAGCTGATCAATATTATAGAGATGTTCTTTCCAGAGGGTATCCAGGGTATGGAGCAGCACAATCTTTTCCAGCTGCCGCAGGGTGTCCGCCCCCAATTCCTTTTCCCGCTGGTCGTAGAACTCCCGCAGCCGGAGGTAGATCTTTTCAAGCAGGGAACCCTTGTCAACCACATCAGCCATCATCTGGTCACGGAAAAAATCGATACTCAGGGCAAAGGTTTTGGCAAAGCTGACCGCCAGTGCCTCCCGGTCCCAGCTGGCGGGCGGCTCTTTGTCCGCCACCAGCTGGTCAAGCAGATCAGCCGCCACCTCGTCCATATAGTCAAAAACCACCTCCCGCAAATCGTCCTGCCCCAGAATCTCCCGGCGCCGGGAGTAGATGGTTTCCCGCTGCTTGTTCATCACATCATCATATTCCAGCAGCTGTTTCCTGATATCAAAGTTATGCCCCTCCACCCGACGCTGGGCATTCTCAATGGCTTTGGAGATCATGGCATGCTGGATGGGTTCACCATCTTCAATCCCCAGTTTATCCATCACCGTCGCAATCCGTTCGGAACCAAAGATACGCATCAGATCATCATCAAGGGCAAGAAAGAAGCGGGTAGATCCCGGATCTCCCTGGCGCCCTGAACGACCACGCAACTGGTTGTCGATCCGCCGGCTCTCATGGCGCTCGGTTCCCAGGATATGCAAACCGCCGGCAGCCAGCACTTCCTGCCGTTCCTGCTCACACTGATGCTGCAGCTCCCGGAGAATTGCCTCCTGCTCCTCCGGCGTCATACCCTCTTTGATCTTCTTTTTAGCCTGCATGCCGGCATTACCGCCCAGAACAATATCCGTACCACGGCCGGCCATATTGGTGGCAATGGTTACCGCCCCCAGACGGCCGGCCTGGGAGACGATTTCAGCCTCTTTCTCATGGAACTTGGCGTTGAGGACCTCATGCTTCACGCCTTTCTTAACCAACATCCGGCTCAGCTTCTCAGAGTCATCAATGGAGATGGTCCCCACCAGCACCGGCTGTCCCCGATGGTGGCAGTCAATAATCTCTTCCACCACCGCCTTGTACTTCTCCAGTTTTGTTTTATAAATCACATCTGGATTATCAATTCGGATCATGGGCATGTTGGTGGGCATCACCACCACATCAAGGTTATAAATCTGTTTGAATTCCACCGCTTCCGTATCGGCGGTCCCGGTCATACCGGCCAGCCGGTTATACATCCGGAAATAGTTCTGGAAGGTCACCGAAGCCAGAGTCTGATTCTCACTTTCGATCTTGACCCCCTCTTTGGCCTCCAGGGCCTGATGCAGGCCATCACTGTACCGCCTGCCGGGCATCAGACGGCCGGTAAACTCATCGACAATCATCACCTGGTCGTCTTTGACCACATAATCCACATCCCGCTTGAACAGGGCATGGGCTTTCAGGGCCTGATTGACATGATGAAGCACTTCCATCTGGGCCGGTTCAAACAGGTTGTTGATTTTCAGCAGTTGCTCCACCCGGGCCACCCCCTGCTCGGTAAGGACAACCGTTTTGGTTTTCTCCTCCATCTCGTAATCGGTATCTCTGTTCAGCCGGGGAATCACCTTGTCAATCAGGTAGTATTTATCCGTCCGGTCTTCAGTGGGTCCGGAGATGATCAGCGGCGTCCGGGCCTCATCGACCAGAATGCTGTCCACCTCGTCGACGATGGCATAATTCAATTCTCGCTGGACGTAGTCCTCCAGACGAAACTTCATATTGTCACGCAGGTAGTCAAAACCAAACTCATTATTGGTACCGTAGGTGATATCGCAGCCATAAGCCGCCTGCCGCTCCTGATCATCCAAACCATGCAGAATAACCCCCACCGTCAGACCAAGGAACTGGTAAATAGCCCCCATCCATTCAGCGTCACGGCGGGCCAGGTAGTCATTGACGGTGACCACATGGACACCTTTACCACTGAGAGCATTGAGATACACCGGCAATGTCGCCACCAGGGTTTTCCCCTCACCAGTCTTCATCTCAGCAATTTTTCCCTGATAGAGAACAATACCGCCCATCAGCTGGACATCAAAATGCCTCATCTTCAAGGTCCGGATTGAAGCCTCCCGAACAACGGCAAACGCCTGCGGCAAAAGATCATCCAGCGTCTGCCCTTCAGCCAGCAGCTGGCGTAAAAAAGCGGTTTTGCCCTGCAGCTGCTCATCACTTAGCTGCTGCATCTCCGGCTCCAGGTCATTTATCTCCCGAACCAAAGGCTGGAGTTGTTTCAGTTCGCGGTCATTTTTACTGCCAAAGACTTTTTTGACGATACCAAACATTGTATTGCTATCCTTATGCCAGGAAAGGTTATATGTTGCCTTGCAACGCAGGCTATCAACAACAGATGAACAGCTCAGACGGCTGCGGGGGTACAAGAGGGGAAGAAGTTGCAACCATGATGGGATACCCGGGAGAGAAGAAAAACATACTCGCTAGCGTGAATATGGAAACTACATGAAGCCGTCAGAACCAGACCCAAATGCTTGAGTATGTCTGGCGCATTTTTTTGGCTGGCAATGAGCGACGGGCAACCCGGAACCGGACAAGAACGGCCGGTGAGATTGAGGGACAACCTAGGTTTATCAGCCCAGAATGCATAGACAGAAGTGACAGAAACCCCCAACCGCAAAACCTGAAATGAGGGGAAAACCAGGCGCCGTAGGCAGACTAATCAACAAAATACTGAACCGGGTTCACCGTATTGCTTTTCATCACCACTTCATAGTGAAGATGCGGCCCCGTGCTGCGTCCGGAATTGCCAAGCAAACCAATTTCCTGCCCACGGACCACCTTTTCACCCACCTTGACCCCAATCCTGGACAGATGACCATATTTTGTTTCCACCCCCGTACCATGGTCCACAACAACCATTTTACCATAACCACCGTTGACACCAGCAAATTTGACCCGACCGTCAGCCGTGGCAATAACCGGTGTTCCCTTCCGGTTGACGATGTCAACCCCGTGATGAAATTCACGGCGGCCGGTAAAGGGTGAAATACGATAGCCGAATTTCGAACTGACCCATCCCCGGACCGGCCTGACGGAAGGCGTGAAGTTAAGCAGTGTCTTCTTTTCCTCCAGATAATCATGGAGCAGGTTGCTTTCCTGCCGCTCATCAGCAAGCTGCAGCTCCAGCGTCTGGAGATCACGATGCATCCGCTCCACTACCTGTCGGCGGGCTTCACTCAAGCTGTCGGTTGTCAGCACGGCAACCGCATGATCAGGCCCACCAATACCCTGCCGGTCAACGACACCAGCATGGGCTTCGAGGTTTGCCAATACTTTAATTTTGGCATTGCTCTCTTTTATTTCGGCCAAACGATCCGTAAGCTGCTCTATACGGTGGCTGAAAAAATCAACCTGGGCCTCCATTTCTGCAGCCTGCTGCACCACTTTCTCATAGCCATTGATACTTTCCAAATTACTGGCGTAAAGAAAAATGGCAACCACGGCACCAATAAAAAGTCCCGCCATCGGGGGGAACAGCAGAAGAAAGAGACGCCGCAGCCAGGTGCGGGAAAGAGATATCCGGCGAGGATGATGGTTGCCATCACGCAGCAGGACAATGGTATATTTTTCTGTTTTTTTCATACATTCATCTACTGGCAAGAGCCACTTTCCGGCATAATACTGGGGGTGTCTATAACAAAACAACCCCGCAATGTCAATTTTTTTAGTTTTACCTTTGGCGTGCGCCCACCTGGTTTTACCGTACAAAACAAGACTAAAGTATGAAGGAAAAACGCCGAAAGAAAAAGATACAACAAGAGCTAGCAGATGTCTTGCAACTTACTGCACCATCCTTCGGCCAGACATCACCAGATCCATAAGGACATTGCTGCCGCCATGATCACCTCACAGATAAGTGCCGACCGACTCCAGGCAACCATTGACATCACCCTGACGCCCGGCGATGAAGAACTGTTGACGGTGGAATACGTCATGCAGGTGCTGGCAGAACAGCAGGTGGTAGCCGGCATCAATGAAGAGGCAATCAAGATGTTCTGCCAGCAGGCAACCGCCAACCCAGGCCAGTCCGTCAAGGGCATCGTCGCCCAGGGGATCAAATTTGTCGAAAGCAGCCAGCCCATTTACAAGTTTTACTTTGCCACCCGGAAATCCATCGGTCAGGTACTGGAATCAGGCAAGATTGATTATCGGGACCGTGGGGCTGTCAACTTCTACCAGCCAGGGGCTGTTCTGCTGAAAATCACCCCTGGAAAAGCAGGTTGTAAAGGCCTGCAGGTTGACGGAACAGTCACTGAACCGGAACCACTGAAACATCTGAAAAAAATTACCGCCGGCAAAAACGTTGCCATGGAAACCGATGCGGATGGCTGCCTGATCTTCAAATCCCAGGCAGCCGGGCAGGCCAACCTGGATGGCAGTCAGGTCATCATTGAAAACATCTATCACCTTGAGGGAGATGTGAATCTTGATACCGGCCACATCAAATATCAGGGACCGGTACAGGTAAGCGGCAACCTGGATGCCGGCTTTTCAATCATTTCGAACAATGATGTTTTTATTGGCAAACTTATTGATGGTGGTTCGGTGAAGGCCAAGGGAGACTTGGTGGTCGGCACCGGCATCATCGGCAATCCCGAAGCATCGTTGACCGTGATGGGCAACATCAAATCCGAATACATCAGCGGTGTGGTGCACTGCAAGACAAAAGGCAGTATTATCGCTGAAAAACATATCATCAACAGTTCCCTGATTGCCGGCGGGGCGATCCGTTGTGCCGGCAAAATTACCGGAGAATGCGTCATCTCTGCTTTTTCCGGGGTGGAAACCGGTGAATTGGGTTCGGAAAGCGCCAGTCGCGCACTTGTCGAAGTGGGCAATACCGTCTTCATCCGGGAACAACTACAGAAGATTGAGCAGGTCATGACCCCCATGGTTGAACGTTCCATAGAAATTGTCGATAGCATCGGCATGCCGGTAATCATCAAAAAAGATCCCTCCCTCCTGCCGCCGGACAAACGGGAAGAAGGCACTCAACTGCTTAAAGAATACCAGCAAATTGACAAGCAGATGAACCTGCTGAAAAAGAAAAAAGTGGACCTGGAAGAAAAAATCGCCGCTGCCTCGGCAGCCAGGGTAACCGTCCACCACCAGGTGCATCCGGGCGTCGTGATCAAGATTGGCCATGAAACCTACACCGTGGACAAACCCCTGAGCGGGCCGGTATCTTTCTGGCTCGATCATGACAACAAGCGGATAACCACCCGCTGACCCCTTTGCCTTTCCCATGACTTTCCACTTTACAGCCCCGAAACCCTATGGTACAAATTTGCCATGCAGACCATCGGGATCGTCATTAAACACAATAACACAAAGGCATTGGCAGTCGGCATTGAGCTGACAAACTGGCTCCTTGCCCGAGGGCTCAAGGTTGTTTTTGACGAAGAGCTGGCCTGTGGCATTCCTGGCAGCACCCCCACCCGCAAGCCCGATATCCCCCAACACGCAGATGTCATCGTTGTCCTGGGTGGTGATGGCACCCTGCTGAGCATCGCCCGGCTGATTAATGGGCAGGACGTCCCTATCCTGGGGGTTAATCTTGGCGCTTTGGGATTTCTGACCGCCATCACTCTTGACGAACTGTTCATGGTCATGACCGACATCCTCCAGAACAACTACAGTGTCAGCCGGAGGATGATGCTCACCGCCCGTATTTATCGACAGCAGGAGCTGATCACCACCTATAACGTTCTCAATGATGTGGTGATCAACAAGGGAGCGGTGGCCCGGATCATAGAACTGGAAACAACCATCGACCAACTCTATCTGACTACCTTTAAGGCTGATGGGCTGATCATTTCCACGCCTACGGGATCGACAGGCTATTCCCTGTCCGCCGGCGGCCCCGTGGTCTACCCTACCCTCGACAGTGTTATTGTTTCCCCGATCTGTCCCCATACGTTGACCAATCGGCCGCTGCTGATCCCTTCCGAGGTTACCATCGAAACTGTCCTCACCTCTGCCGGCGGCGATGTTTTCCTCACCTTGGATGGTCAGGTGGGGTTTTCCCTGCAGCAAAATGATAAAATAGCCGTTACCAAGGCCGACCATGACATCAAGCTGATCAAGTCTCCCACCAAAAGCTATTTTGAAGTTTTACGGACAAAATTGAAGTGGGGGGAACGCTATGTCTGACAAGGCGTTTCCCGGCGCCGCAGGTAAGATCCCGTGTTAACATCACTAACGGTCAGCAATTTCAAACTGATCAAACACCTGGAGATTCAGCTTGAACGGGGCTTAACGGTCATCACCGGCGAAACCGGCGCTGGCAAATCCATTATTGTCAGTGCGCTAAGCACCCTTCTGGGCGGCAAGCCCGACCGGGAGATGTTTGTTGACCCGGAAAAACCGATCATCATCAACGGCAGTTTCTCCCTCGATCAGCTTCTGCAATTGGAACAACTCCTGGCAGATGCCGGTTTTTCCCTCGATGGCGATGATCTGTTTCTCAAGCGAATCATCACCTTGAGAAATGGTCGTCTCCAGAATCGGGTTTTCATCAATGATCAGCCGGCAGCGGCCAACACCCTGAACTGGCTTGGCGCTGAATTGGTGGAAATTGCCAGCCAGCACGAGCAGCAAGCCTTGTTGCGCCCTCAGGAACACTTGGCATTTCTTGATCTGTTTGGCAACCTTACTGCACTGCGTCAGCCTTATGAACATGCCTATGCCAGCCTGCAGCAAACCCGCAAAGAACTGCAGGCATGGCAGCAGCAGGAACGTGAAGGCAACCAAGAGGCTGACTACCTCACCCACCAACTGCAGGAACTTGAGCAGGCCCAGCTGACCGCCGGAGAAGAAGAGGAACTGGGAACACAACAGCAACGCTATCAACAGCGCGAACAGCTCCTTACCTTGGCTACCGGGATAGAACAACTGCTCTATTCCGGCAATCAATCGCTTATTGATGGCTGCTACCAGCTCTCCGACCTGCTGCGCAAACTTGCCAGCTGCGATAGCTCTGTTGCCGCCAGCGAACAGCAGCTGCTGCCCGTCCTTGAACTCTTTCATGATCTACGGTCAACCATCAGCAACTACCTGGAAACTCTTGACATCGACCCGCAGCTCATCGAAGAAACCCACATGAGACTGGCAGAAATAGAACGACTGAAAAGAAAATTTCGTTGTTCCTTCGATGAGCTCATGTCTCTCAAAGAGGAGTTTCGGCAAAAACTGGCTGCCTGGGAAACCCGGGGGGAACGTCACCAACAACTGGTGGGCATCTGTAACAAACAGGAGCAGGAGGTCGAACATCTGGGGGAACAGCTCTCCCAGGCCCGGCTGGAACAGGCAGGAAAACTGGAAGCAGCTGTCATGGAACATCTGGCGGACTTGAGGATGAACCATGCCCGCTTCCAGGTGGCCCTGACAACAGAAAGTCTTGGCCCCCGGGGCAAAGATCTGGTCACCTTCATGATCAGCACCAATCCCGGGGAGCCTTTGGCTCCACTGCACCAGGTCATTTCCGGCGGAGAGTTGTCCCGTTTCATGCTCGCCTTGAAAACAGCAGCTGCATCCCGCTACCTGATTCCCACCCTGCTGTTCGATGAAGCGGACAGCGGCATTGGCGGTGCTTCAGCTGATGCCGTCGGCCAAAAAATGGCCGGTATTGCGCGCAACCACCAGGTTCTTGCCATCACCCATCTGCCACAGGTGGCTGCCTGGGGAGACCATCACCTGACCATCAGAAAACGGGTTGATAATGGTCGTACCACCATTGCTCTCGAGTGTCTGGATGAGGTCGGCAACGATGCCCGGATTGATGAACTGGCCAGAATGGGCGCCGGACAGGAGGTCAGCACGATCTCCAGAGATCATGCCAGGGAACTGATCCTCCAGGCGGAAAATAAAAAGCAGATTGCTGCAAACAACCTATCCTGCGGCGCACCCTAAGCAGCCGTGAAAGAGGAGACACCATGCTGCGCCACGCTACCACCAGGGACGTCCAGGTCATTCAGAAGATTTTAGAACACTATGCCCGGCAGGAAATCCTGCTGCCCAGATCCCTGAGCGACCTCTATGACAATGTCCGGGATTTTGTTGTTTACCAGGAGGGAGACAAGGTTATCGCTACATCAGCGCTCCATGTCTGCTGGGATGATCTGGGGGAGATCCGATCACTGGCCGTGCTTCCCGATTACACCAAAAGAGGAATCGGTGCTGAACTGGTAGCCCACTGCGAAGCGGAAGCACGGCAATTGGGACTGCGACAGGTTTTCACCCTGACCTATCAGGAGCGCTTTTTTGCCAACCTGGGCTACCAAAAAGTCGACAAAGCGACCCTGCCTCATAAAGTCTGGAGTGACTGCCTGAAATGCGTCAAGTTCCCCAACTGCGATGAGATTGCCATGTCCAAAACCCTGGTGGATACCCATGAGGCAATGCCGTCTTAATGGGCTAACCGACCGACTCTCAAACCCAGGGCAAGTGACAGGTGATGTTTGAGATGCTTTTTAACGGACAAACAGACTCAAGAAGTAACCACCGGCAATAGCCGAGCCGATAACCCCGGCAACATTGGGCCCCATGGCGTGCATCAGGAGAAAATTATGCTTATTCTCCTTCTGTCCCAGGTGCTGGACAATACGGGCCGCCATCGGCACCGCCGACACGCCGGCCGCGCCCACCATAGGATTAAAAGGCTCCTTGGAAAGCTTGGAGTATACCTTCCCCAGCAACACCCCGCCGACTGTACCAAAAGCAAAGGCTGTCAGACCAAGCAACAACACCAGCATGGTCTTCAGTTGCAGCACCGCTTCCGCGGGCATTGAAGCCCCGATCCCCAGCATCAGCAGGATGGTGATAATATTCATGAAATCATTCTGTGCCGTTTCACTGAGCCGTTTGACGACGCCGCTTTCGCGAAACAGGTTGCCCAGCATCAGCATCCCCACCAACGGTGCTGACTGCGGAATCAACAAAACAACAATGATCATGGTGATAATGGGAAAGAGGATCTTTTCCAGCCGGGAAACCCGGCGGAGCATCGGTTTCATTTTAATCTGCCGCTCTTTCTTGGTCGTCAGCAGTTTGATGATCGGTGGCTGAATGACCGCAACCATGGCCATATAAGAATAGGCTGCAGTGGCCGTAATCCCCATAATCTCCGGCGCCAGAAGCCCTGTGGTATAGATGGTTGTCGGACCATCGGCACCACCTATAATACCGATGGAGCAGGCCTCAGGAATGGAAAAACCCAGAAAGAAGGCCCCGATAAATGCGATGTAAATACCGATCTGGGCCGCCGCTCCGAGGATAAACGAACGGGGATTGGCGATCAAGGGGCCGAAATCGGTCATGGCACCAATACAGAAAAAGACAAACTGGGGCAAAATAGTCCAATGATAGAGACCATATTTAAGGATGATGCCCAGAACACCGGCCATCCCCGGCCCCACATCAGGGCCCGGCTGCAGAGTAATGCCGGTCAGCGGCAGATTGGCGAGAATCATGCCGGCACCGATGGGCAGCAGCTCGTACGGTTCCCACTCCTTGGCAATCGCCAGATAGATAAAACCCAAACCTATGACAATCATTACCACATGGGGCAGATCAAGACCACTAAACCCCGTATGTAACTGCATCATGATTGGTTTCCTTTCAGCTTTTCTTTCTGCTTTTTCTCCCACCGTTGAACCATCATTCCGGTCACTTCCATGATGCCGGCCAGCAGGACCATAACGACCAAAACCAGGCCAAAACCGGTGGTGGAAATCCGCATCACATTGGCAAAGGTATCTTCCATTCTTTCCTCCTCACCTACCCAATCGGTGGACAGCGAAAAACCTGCAAGAATCACTCTAAAGGGGCGCTAGCCCCGCGGGAAAGGACCTTATAGCAGTAAAAAAATAAAAAAGGAAGTGATTTTTCACCTCCTTTCAGTAAGAATTCCCCACCCCCATCAGGGGAGGAGAGACTTTTATTTCACCGCCCCCATCAGCTCATGACACTTGCCTTGACCTGGTTGCGGCCGGCGTCTTTGGCTTCATAAAGAGCCGCGTCAACCCGCCTGAGGTAGGCATCCAGCGTATCATCTTCCTGCAGTTCAGCAACCCCGAAGCTGGCAGTGATGGAAAAGCGTTCACCCTTATAGGCAAAACGGCTTTCGGACACCCTCATTCTGAGTCGTTCAGCAACCTCAACCGCCGGCTGCAGGGTCGTATGAGGCAGAACAATGATGAACTCCTCGCCGCCATAACGAGCCAGCACATCGATATCACGGATCTCCTTTTTAAGTATCCCGGCCACCACCCGCAACACACCATCACCAGTCCGGTGGCCATAGGTATCATTGACAATCTTAAAATGGTCAATATCAAGCATAATCAGCGATGTCTTACTGTCATATCGCTTGAAACTGGCAAACTCCTGCTTGATTTTATCATCAAAGGCCCGGCGGTTATAAACCTTGGTGAGCGGATCGATGATAACCTCCTCCTTGATCTTCTCCATCTGCTGCTTCAACTTCTCGATCTTCTGGTTCGCCGATTCAACCCGCGCATTGGCCTGCTGCACCTCGGTTATCATCCGGCCGGTTTGCTCCTTGAGCGACAGGGTTTCTTTGAGCAGCAGATCACGAACCGACTGGATTTCACTGAGTTCTTTCACCACCTGCAGACGTTTGGCATAACTGTCAAGATTACTGCTGAAGGCGCCGCCAATATCCAGAAAAGAGGTCAGCGTGGCCGCCATGATGACAATAATATTTTTCAGCTCATCGCGCTCCTGTTCAACAACACCCTGGACCAGCGCTTTCTGGTAAAAAAGGTTTTTCAAGTGGCGGCTGAACTCATTCAAATCCTCAAGCGTGTTCAGCGCCGCCAATTCCTGCCGCACTTCTTCAAACAGGTGGCGCAATTTCTCATCCTGATCTGACAGGCCTTCAACCTCTCTCAAAGACAAGGCAATCAGTGATTTCATTCCTGATACAAGACTGCTGAGCTCCTTATCTTTCAACGACTGGGACATGATATCCTGCTTCAAGGTGGTGACTTCTGCCCCCAGGGATTCAACATTCTGGGGAGTTTCCTTGACCAGCAACTCTTTAATTTGGCGATGAATATCTTTGATCTGAGCTGCTTCACCGGCAGTTTCCAGAGCAGTAAGCAGAGATTTCATGGTTTTACCAATCGGCTGTTCAGCACGATACGAAGAGCCCAGAGCCTTCAGTAAAACCTGTGACAAGGTTTTATACTCTTTGATCAGAGCAATATCCATTAGCATGACCTCCGCTCAGACAATCGTTTCCCTATCAGTCCGGCCGGCAACAGGCAGCTTGACGATAAAGGTGCTACCGACGCCAACGTGGCTTTCCCACTCAAGTATACCACTGTGTTTATCAACTATGGTCTTAACCGTCGGCAGCCCCAGACCGGTTCCCTTACCACTGCCGGATGAGGTGCTTTTGGTGGAATAGTAGGGCTGCATAATGGCTTCAAATTTATCTTCGGGGATGCCGCAGCCATTATCACCAACGGAAAAACCGACCCAACCCTTATCGCACCAGGTGCGGACAATAATTTCCCCGGCTTCGACAACCTCCCCGCCACCTCTTTTTTCCCTGATCGCATGGGCGGCATTCATCATCAGGTTGAGCAGCACCTGTTCCATCTGGGTTTTCATCATTGGCGTCAAGGGCAGATCATCGGCCAGCTGGCAGTTGACAACGACCTGTTCCCTTTCCAGCTCATAGCGACTGAAAGAGAGTACTTCTTTGACAATCTGATTCAAGGAAATGGGCAGGATGTCTTCCTGGTCAGGGTGGGAAAAAAGGGATAGATTTTTGGCAAGCAAATTAAGGGCTTCCACCTGCTCCACCAGGCGCTGAAACAGGTGATCCTCCTTCTGCTGATTCCTGACATTGTCCTCCCGCATCATCTGCAGCAGCTGGACAATACCATAGATGGAAGCAAGAAAGTTATTGAGGTCATGGGCAATACCGGCGGCCATCTGTCCCAAGGAAACCATTTTTTCCGCCTGGGCGGTCTTTTCCTCCAGGGCAACCATTGCCGATGCATCCTGAATATAGACCACCACTTCCTCACAGCACTGTTCTCCGGGGTCAATAATAGGGTGATAGAAAATATTGACGTAGGGCCGCCCAACTTTGAAACTCTTTTCCCGCAAACGACCCTGTCCTTGGCCATTGACAAAACAGCGTTTGACATAGCAGTTGGGACATACATCATCCCTGCCCCAAAAAACCTCGTAACACTTGCGGCCCACCAGGTCCTTGGGATGGGCCTTAAAATATGCCGCTTCAGACCGGTTGATGGCAGTCAGGGTATACTCCCTGTCAACCAGGTAGATGCCGTCACTGATGGCATCGATAATGCGGCGGTAACGGGTATTCTTCTCCAGCATGCAGTCCTTCCCCTCGGTTTTCTCTTCTACGCTTACCTGCAACCGGCTGTTGGCCGATAAAAAACCAGTTTCCCTCACACATCACACCCATATCCTGAGCAGCATCTAGGCATGAAGCTACCATGGCCGCTCCAAGGAAGAACCACCAGTGTGGTGTTTTTCCTTTTCGACCGGTTTCTAGTCATTCTTTACCCTTTTCAGCGAACTATAGCCAGCAAAATCAGCCTCTTCAAGCGCGACACCTAGACGACGCAACGCGACAGCCAGCTTGACAGGCTCGGCAATCAGTGGTACATGAGCCCGACGAAACGACCGTCCAATACACCTAGACTCCTAACCCAGGCCATACCCTGATGACTGCATTAGACCCTTCTTCTCCACCCCTGATTATTCCCCGTCCTGAGCACGCCATCTCGCGAAAAAAGATTGACCGCAACGCGCTCAAAATCATGTATCGTCTAAAAGATCATGGTTTTCTTGCCTATCTGGTAGGCGGGGCAGTGCGGGATCTGCTATTGGGTCGCCAGCCGGCTGATTTTGACATCGCCACCGATGCAACACCGCAGCAGATCAAACGATTATTTCGCAATTCACGCATCATTGGCCGGCGATTCAGACTGGCCCATATTTTTTTCACCGACCGCATCACCGGCATCCAGCAGATCATTGAAGTTGCCACCTTCCGCAAGGAATTCACCCTGACGGAAGGCAACCAGGAACTGGCGGCCGCCAAGCCCACCATCGTCAACAATATTTACGGCACGCCGGCGGAAGATGTCCAGCGTCGTGATTTCACCATTAATGCCCTTTTTTACGCCCTGGATGGCTTTAGCGTTATTGATTATCTCGATGGTCTGGCCGACCTGCGTGATGGCATCGTCAGGGTTATTGGCGATCCCTATGAACGCCTGGTTGAGGATCCGGTCCGCATTCTGCGGGCAATGGAATTCGTCTGCCGTCTGGGATTCTCCCTGGAAGAGAAAACCCGGGCGGCCATGCTGTTTTGTGCACCTCGGCTTGCCGAGGTCCCTGCCAGCCGCATGCGTGAGGAGTTGCGCGGTCTTTACAGCAAAGGAACCACCTCTGCCATGCTGGAACTGGCTACCCAACTCAACCTGCTGAACTTCTGGCTTCCTGAGCCGGTCCAGACCACTTGGGCTGAGGCAAAAAAGTTACTGGAAGCCATTGAAGGAACTTTTCCCCTGGAAGGTGATGACCAGCTGCTGGAAACCCTGGTAACTACCTCTTTCATTCTCCCGGAACTCATCAACCGCTGCCATTTGACACCGCCGGCACCCCTGCACGAGGTTGCCGAGACCTGTGAGCAGCTGCTGCAGCCGCTGGCTGGCAACCTGCAACTGCCCCGCTTCCAGCGACACCGGGTCAAAGAGCTGATCGTCGGCTTTTTTCGTCTCTGCTCGGGAGATAAACGGACAAAGCGGCTGCAAAAACGGGCTGATTTTCATCTCTCTCTGTTCTTTTTCAGCCAGGTCAGCGACCTGCACCGGCAGGAACTCGGGAACATTGCTGAATTCTGGCATAAACAGGTTCGCCGCTGGCCACCCCAGAAAAAATATCCCGGCCTTGAGCTGGCAGCCCTGTTTCAGCATCTAAAACGGTAAAGGAATGTCTTCTTTAACACTTGGTGAAATTGAATTTCTCAACTGCCTGCCGCTCTTTGCTCTGCTCAAAGACTATTTTCCCGCAGCAGACTACCGCTACATTCAGGGCAATCCGGCCCAGCTGAACCATTTGCTAGCCACCGGTGCCATCGATATCAGCCCCTCTTCATCCATGGAGTACGCCCTCAGACCACACAACTACTTTATTCTTCCTCACATTGCCATCAGTTCAAAAAGAGAGGTACGCAGTGTTCTGCTGGTCAGCAAAAAACCCATTGAGGATCTGGCCGGCAGCACTATTGCCTTGACAGCTCAATCACTGACCTCCATCTATCTATTGAAAATTATTCTTTCTCACTTTTACCGGCTTGATCCAGAACAGCTTACCTATAGTATGGCTGAATTCTCGCCGGCTGACCATGCTCCTGAAGCAGCCCTGCTGATCGGCGATCAGGCCCTGCGGCTTTATCACCGGCAACCGCCAGGCTACCTGATCTACGATTTAGGTTCCTTATGGTATCAGTTTACCGGCCTGCCCTTTGTCTATGCCCTGTGGATTGGCAGAAACCATGGTGACGACGAACGGCAGAAAAAAATTATCCAGCTTCACCAGCAGCTGTGCCGGATCAAAAACAGTTTACCGGATCATGGCACTGATCTCCTGGCGCTTGCCAGCCGCCGGTATCCGGAGCTGCCGCACAGCGCTATCCAGGCATACTGGCACAAAGCAATCTCCTATGATTTTGGCCCGGAGGAACAACAAGGTCTGGTCCATTTCTACCAGCTGACCCACCAGCAGGGCTTCTTGCCCGCCACCCCGCCGCTGAATTTTTTTCCGAACCTTACCAACCCCTCCAGGCAATCGTTTCCTGACACAAACATCTGATTTACTTGCAATTGCCAGGGCGATTTGCTAAGTAGTGTCGATCCGGCACCGGCAATTTCTCGGCTGAAAGCGACTTTTTTCTGGTCTTTCTCCGTTTAAGGAGCAATAGAAGCACATGCCTCTCCAACACATCGATTCCCTGCTGCAGGATTTCCATCACCTTGCCACCGTCTTTTTCCAGGAGAACAACCAGACGATCAGGCAACTGATCAAGGTCATGGTCCAGGCCCTGGAAGGAGGACAGAAGCTTATCTTTTTCGGCAACGGCGGCAGTGCTGCCCAAGCCCAACATCTGGCAGCAGAATTTGTCAATCGCTTTCTCATTGACCGGCAGCCTCTGGCAGCCCTGGCCTTGACCTGTGATTCATCGGTGGTTACCTCAATCGCCAACGATTACCGTTTTGACGACATTTTTCTCCGCCAACTGCAGGCCCTTGGCCGGCCCGGCGATGTTGCCGTTGGCCTGAGCACCAGCGGCACCTCGGTAAACGTCACCCGCGCCCTGGAATATGCCGGGAAACACCAGCTGATCACCGCCGGCTTCCTCGGCAATGACGGCGGCACCTGCAAACAGGCATGTGACTACCCACTAGTGGTCAACTCGTCGGACACCCCCAGAATTCAGGAAGTTCACCTGCTTCTCGGACATCTCCTCTGTGAGGTGGTGGAACGGGAAGTCTGCACCAGAACCTGTTGATCATGACTCTCGACTGGCACAAGATATCCACCTATTCCCTGCTGGACCGTCCCAGCAAAGTCAACGCTGCTGATTTTGGCCGGCCATTGACCGGCAGGGAGACGGTTGGCGAATTCATTGCTGCCCTGCCGAACATCCTGGGTGGTCAGGAGTTGAGGGAAATCATCAATACCGCCTGCCATGCCGTCGATTCCCGGCGGTTAATGCTGCTGGCCATGGGCGCCCATGTTATCAAGGTTGGGCTGGCACCGATGCTCATTCCCCTGATAGAACGACGGATTATCCAGGGGATCGCCATGAACGGCGCCGGCATCATCCACGATTTTGAAACCGCTTTTGCCGGTAAAACCTCGGAGGACGTCAGCGAGGTTCTCGGACAGGGCACCTTTGGCATGGCCGCAGAAACCGGCCAGCTGCTTAATCAGGCAATACGAGAAGGCGCTCGCAACGGCTGGGGCCTGGGGTATGCCATCGGTCGCTTCATCACCGAAGAGCAGCTCCCCTTCCTGGATAAAAGTCTTGTCGCAGCCTGCTATCGGCACCAAATTCCCCTGACGGTCCATGTCGCCCTGGGCACTGACATTATTCATATGCATCCCGACTGTGACGGTGCGGCGGTCGGCTCTACCTCCATGACAGATTTTCGCACTTTTTGTGAACTTGTGGCCAAGCTTGATCAAGGGATCTATTTTAATGTCGGCTCGGCGGTCATTCTGCCGGAAGTATTTCTGAAAGCCTTGTCTCTGGTCCGCAACCTCGGCCATCAGGTAAGTGGTTTAACCACCGTAGCAATTGATTTCATCCGCCAGTATCGGGTCCAGGAAAACGTTGTCAAACGGCCGACCCAGAATGGTGGTCGGGGCTATTATCTTACCGGCCAGCATGAAATTCTTCTCCCGCTGCTGATTGCCGGCATTCTTGCCCGGTTGGAGCAACAACAGGCAATCAGCCACCAAAGGAAGGAGTAGCAGATGAAGCTTTCCACCTTCAACCTCGGCATCATCGGTACCGGCAACATGGGACGGGCCATGATCAAGGGCCTGCTGGCCAACGATGATTGCCCGCGAATCTGCGTTTATGATATCTCGGCAGCCAGTCGCAAAGAAGTGGAACAACTGTTTTCCGGTGCCCTCTCGCTGGCCAGTAATAACAACGACCTGGCAAGCAGGAGTGACATCATTATACTGGCAGTCAAACCGCAGGTCATCAAGGAGGTGTTGGCTGAAATTGCCGGCCATCTGCAGACCAAGCAGCTGCTGATCTCCATCGTAGCCGGCGTTCCCCTGGCGGCCATCGAAGATGTTGTTGGCCGCCGGGCACCGGTTATCAGGGTGATGCCCAACACCCCGGCACTGGTCCAGCGGGGAGTTTCCGCCCTAGCCGCCGGCTCCAGCGTCAACGAAGAACAACAGCAGCTGGCTGCCGCAATTTTTTCCCGGGTGGGAAAAATCGTCAACGTCCCGGAACATCTCATGGATGCGGTTACCGCCGTTTCCGGCAGCGGCCCGGCCTATGCTTTTCTGGTCATCGAAGCGATGATCGACGCAGCCGTCAACCAGGGATTACCCCGGGATATAGCCAGGACGCTGGTCATCGAAACCTTCAGCGGCGCTTGTGCCATGTTGCAGGCCACCGGCCAGCAGCCCATGGCTTTGAAAGATATGGTTACCTCGCCGGGCGGCACCACTATTGCGGGCCTGGCTGAGCTGGAAAAGCAGGGCGTGAGAGCAGCCTTTTTTAAAGCCATCAGTGCCGCTTGCGAGCGGGCTCATGAACTGGGAAGCAAGCAGTAATCTGCCAGGCTGGCGATAGATGGTCGTGAGGGAAAAAGGACAGATAACCATGGATAAACAGACGCTGATCAGCGAGATACAGCAGTTGAAACAGAAGCGGCGCGCAGTTATTCTGGCCCATAATTATGAACCAGGTGAAATCCAGGAGATTGCCGACATCACTGGTGACTCCCTTGGACTCAGCATCCAGGCTGCCGCAACCGATGCCGAGGTTATTGTCTTCTGCGGCGTTTTGTTCATGGCCGAGAGTGCGGCCATTCTTTCTCCTGAAAAAAAGGTTTTGCTCCCCTATCGTGAGTGCGGTTGCGGGCTGGCTGACATGGCCACCGCCGAGCAGGTCATTGCCGCCCGCCGGCGACATCCCGGAGCCGCGGTGGTAACCTACGTCAACTCATCGGCCGCCGTCAAAGCCGAAAGTGATATCTGCTGCACCTCGGGCAATGCCGTCAATGTGGTCAACAGCATTCCCCGGGAGCAGGAAATCATCTTTGTCCCGGATCAAAACCTGGGTAGCTATGTGATGGCGCAGACCAAACGTTCACTGATCCTCTGGCCGGGCTATTGCCCGGTGCACCACACCATCCGGGCAACGGAGATCCTGGCAGCCAAAAAACGCCATCCTCAAGCTATCGTTATTGTTCATCCGGAATGCCGGCCGGAGGTAACCGCTCTGGCCGATGTGGTGTGCAGCACCGGCGGCATGTTTGATGCCGTAGCCGCCGCCGATGCCCGAGAGTTTATCATCGGCACCGAAGCGGGGATGCTCCACCCTTTGCAGAAAGCCCATCCCGATCGCCGGTTCCATCCGGTCACCTCGACGATGATCTGCCACGACATGAAAAAGATCACCCTGGCCCACATTCACCAGTCACTGACCACCATGGAACCGGTTATCACCGTCGATCCAGCCATCGGCCAGAAAGCGCGGACAGCCCTGGAACGCATGCTGGCCGTGCCACGAAGCTAGAGCCCTAAAGACTGCGATAATCCCGGTAGTCGACCTCGCTCTTTTGACAATAGGCAACCGCCGCTTCCAGCGCCGCAATCATCTGCGGTTGATCATCAGGCAGCTTGCCGTCCAACGGCACAATGTTGGATACGTGGTCGTTGAGAAAACGGGAGCTCACCCGCAAACCCCTGACGATATCAAGTTCCTCCTCAACGCTCATCAGGGGTGAAATCAGCGTAAAGCTGCCCTCTTCAATCCACCGGGCTATGGGGGTTTTAGGAATCGGGGTCAGGGTCCGAACCCGGATAAAGTGAGGGTCTACCTCGTTCAAAACCCGCACCGTCCCCTGCCGATGCGCCATAGTATGCTCCACCCCACCGATACCCAGCAGCACATACATGGAACATTCAAAGCCCGCCTCTTTGCTCAGCCGGCCGGCGGCAATCATCTCCGCCGCGGTCGCCCCTTTACGGATCAGGGCCAAAACCTGGTCATCACCACTCTCCAGCCCTATATGGAGACGAGTCAGTCCGGCCTCACGGATAGCCTGCAGTTCTGTCAGTGGTTTCTTGGTCAGCGTTTTTGCCCGGGCATAGGAAGTCACCCACTCAAGGTGGGGAAAAACCCGGTACAGGTGTTCAAGGACAGCAACCAAATCAGCGGTTTTCAGCAGCAAGCTGTTGGAATCACCAAGAAAAGCCGTCCTGGCATGGGTGCCGTACACCTGCGGCATCAGATCAATATCTTTTTTTATCTCATCAACTGATTTACGGGCAAAAGAATACTTTTTATACATGGAACAAAAAGCACACTTGTTCCATGGGCAGCCGCGGGAAACCCGCAGCAACATGCTGTAGGCCTCGGAAGGCGGCCGATAGGGGGGGAAATCAAATTGCTCGATGGCTGATGATGGCATGGCAGTCCTACTCCTGTATGTTTTACCCGTTACGCACAATAACAATATAGGAACGATATACCAGAATGTCTATCCCGGCACAAGTACGCCGGTTCCGGTAAAAAAAACGAGCATCGTTATACTATGGTCAAGACTCACGACAGCAGACACTTGGGCATAATAACCGGCACACCGCAAGGCTTCACCACTTCATTCTGTATGGCTTATAAAGGCTGCCATTCAAAAATACTTTGGCTAAACTACTAACCTGTTTTTCCAATATCTCAGCGGGACACAGTTTTTTTTTTGCGATTTCCCAGAATTGGAGTTATGGGAAGTGAGAGTGCAGTAATCATTTGATATTTTCTTCCTCGGTCAAAGCAGAGAATCTATTTTTTAAGCATTTTCGAGCAGTTAGTCCTCTCTCAAAAAACTTCGTGAATGCATTTGCGAAGTTTTTTGAGCATTTATATTCGATATATCACCGAGCCCCCTGCCAAAGCTTAACAACGAAGCCGTTTTTCTTCAGGAATACCGTTTTTTCGAAAATTATCATAAGAAACCGGTTGATCAAAAGGAACCATCCTTAATTCATACTCAGGAATTGTTTTGTTTCTCCCTGTTCTTCGCAACCGTCCCCAATTTTCTTCCCCCATTTAGGCTTTTCGAACTCCTGCTGGTTTTTCCGCCAAACAAAGTTCAATTCCCGATTATATATCGTCTTGACATTATCTTCATAAAATTCTTCTTCCCCGGAATCGACGGCAACTTTTTTGGAGGTACCAATGAAAAAATTTTTACAAGGCTCTTCTTCGTGGTGTCGATCAGCCCAAGATTTTTTAAGCGAGATGGAGAAGAACGACTATGCCCCAGCAACAATCACCACCTACAAACTTCACTTGAGCAGACTTGTCCCCCTGGTTAACGGTAAAACAATCAAAGATATCAATGGCCATGATTTGAACGCGGCAATAAAAAAACTGAGAAAAATGTATCCGGGTTCGTACCAGAGGCCAAGTTCGGTGAATTTGCTCAAGAATTGTTGCAAGGCTTTTTTTAAATGGAAGTCGTCATATTGCAAGAGTGAAAATCCAGCTATGTTTATTCGTGCCAGAGGAGGTGTGATTTCTGAAACAATGCCGATTTTTCCAAAGGAAATACAGCGACTTCTCGAAACAATTCGAACCTCTGAAGACTTCTATAAAGAACGGGATGAGGCGCTTTTTGCAACCTATGCATATACCGGCTTGAGACGGGCTGAAGCCTTAACTCTCAGAATGGCGAATTATCAGAGTGAAAAAGCGTTGTTGAAAGTAGTTTCAAAGGGCGGAGGCAGCCGGTGGATTCCCGTCATTAAACCGCTCAAGGCAATACTTGACCGGTACCTTGACAATGGGAACCGGCAATCGAAGACGTGGTTCCTGTTCACGGGAAGAAGTAATACCCGCGCACTTTCCTGCCGCCAGGCCAATAATCGTTTTGTCAAATGGCGAAAAATTTCCAGCCTGCCCGAATATTTGACGATCCATTCCCCCCCCGTTTCTGAATTTATGACTCAAAAACAGGAATGAATTATGCTACTGGTTGAAAAGTTGAAAGCATGGCGGAGGGAGCCCG
>JAFGSY010000027.1 GCA_016934315.1 Candidatus Anaeroferrophillus wilburensis
CTAACATTAAATATTAAAAAGAATCTATTTTTTTAAAAATCAGTATGGTAAAACAATATTCCTGTCAAGGATAAAGTATATTTTGTACAATGGATGTATTTCGCTAAGTAACTGACTATATGCTTAATACAAGATGCTGTGTGGAAAATGAAAATTAATTGGTGGAATATCCGTAGGTTGTTGTTCTATAATATAGTGCTATTAACGATAATATGTAGAATATAGTTATCTATTATTACAAATTATGGAAATGGTTATGAAAAATTTCAGCAGCTATCTGCAGAATCAGAAAGCGGTTCCGGAATATAAAGTTAAATTCTATCTTTCATGGGTACAGCAGCTGTATCATTTTTCCGGCAGCGACTACGGTTCGGAGTTGCAGACTTCACAGGTGGCTTCTTATCTGAAAATGTTGGCCCGGAGCAAGGAGGACTGGCAGGTTAAACAGGCTCAAGAGGCTATTAAGCTTTTTCAGTTTTTTCTGCGTCAGCAGAGCCGGGAGGATGCTGAACCGCATGCTGAACGCGAACAGAAATGGAATGAGGCTTTTGTTGCTGCGGTTACCATGCTGCGCCTTAAACACCGGTCATTGAGTACTGAAAGAACCTATCTGGGTTGGTTGAAGCAGTTTCGTGCTTTCTTTGCATCCCAGACACCTGAGCAGATCACCGGCCTGCAGGTGAGGGATTTTCTCAGCTACCTGGCGGTTGAGCGCCGGGTAGCTCCATCGACCCAGAATCAGGCGCTCAATGCCATCGTCTTTTTTTTTCGCCACGTTCTTGAGCGGGATCTTGATGGTCTGGGTGAAGCGGTCAGGGCCCATCCGCGGCGTCGTTTGCCGGTCGTGCTTTCCAAACGGGAAGTGTCGGACCTTTTTGAGCAGATGACGGGGACTGGGCTGCTGATGTCCAGACTGATTTATGGCTGTGGTCTGCGGCTGAAGGAATGCCTCTGCCTGCGGATCAAGGATATTGATTTCGATCGCTCTTGCCTGACGGTCAGGGCGGGAAAAGGGGATAAGGACCGGCAGACGGTTCTGCCTGAAAGCCTGAAGTATGATCTGCAGCAGCAGCTGGACAAGGTTGCGTCCGTTTATAAGGAGGATCGTCGCAATGAGGTTGCCGGCGTTTACCTGCCTGGAGCCCTGGAGAAAAAGTATCCCGGCGCTGGCAGGGAGTGGGGCTGGCAGTGGGTTTTTCCGGCCAATGCGCTGTCCATAGATCCGCGCAGCAGCGTGATCCGCCGCCATCACCTCCATCCCAACACCCTGCAGAAGCAGGTGAAACAGGCGGCGCTTGCTGCCGGTCTGGCAAAAAATGTTTCCGTTCATACCCTGCGTCACAGTTTTGCCACCCATCTGCTGGAAAACGGTTATGACATCCGTACTATCCAGGAGCTGCTGGGCCACCAGAGCGTCCAGACGACGATGATCTACACCCACGTGGCCCAAAAAAACCGACTGGGGGTCAGAAGCCCCCTGGATGAATAACACGGTTGCCGGTTGGTTTTTTCTCTCCTTGATTGTTCTCTGCTGATTTTTCCGCAAAAAAATCATACCGATTACTTGACTTCTTCAGATTACTGGTTATAAAAAATGAAGATTAATTCACTTTTTATAACAGGCGGTTGTCAAGGAGGATAGAGTGAAGGAAAAGCGGGCTGCCCGGCGGCAGGAGTATCAGGACCGCCAGCGGCAGGAGATTCTTGATGAGGCCCTGGAGCTGTTTTCGGAGCGCGGTTACCACAATGTTTCCATGCAGGAGATTGCCGCCGAGGCGGAGTTTGCCGTCGGCACGCTGTACAAGCTTTTCGCCAACAAGGAGGAGCTGTACCGGGCCATCCTTTTTGACCTCAGCGAGATTTTTGCCGATGCCCTGGGGCAGGCGCTGGAAGAGGGTGATGGAGAGGTTGAGCGGATCACCAGTTACCTGCGGGTGGCCGGCGAGGTGTTCATGGCCAACAGCCGGGCCATCCGGCTCTATTTTGCCGAAACCAGGGGGGCGAGTTTCAATATCCGGGCCGGGCTGGATGATGAGCTCATCGGCCGCTATGACGAAATCCTCGGCTGGCTGGCGGAAGTCTTTGCCACCGGCATTGGCAAAGGGGTTTTTCGACCCCTCGATCCCCACATCCTGGCCCGCTCCCTGGACAGCCTGGCCTGCACTTTCCTGGTGGCCTGGCTCGATGATCCTGAAAGGTATCCCTATGAGCAGAGCATTGCCATGATCCAGGAGATTTTCTTCCGGGGGGTCATGGCCGTCAAGCCGGTGCCGCCGGCCGCGGAAAGGAGCAGCTCATGAAACCTCACTGGGTGTCTGTCTTGCTGATTGTTTGTTTGCTGTGGCCACCTGCCATCTGGGGACAGGATGGAGAGCCTGCCGGGGTTTTGACCCTGGAGCAGGCCATTGACGAGGCGCTTGCCAATCATCCCCTGATCGAGGCGGCGCTGGAGATGCGCCTGGAGGCGGAGGCTGGCGGCAAAAGTGCCGCTGCCGACCTGCTGCCGAAAATTTCCACCTCCTATTCCTACAACCGCCTGCACAATGAACCCTATGCCACCTTCGGTCCCGGGAGCTTCATCATCAGCGACGATGATGTTTTCACCTGGGATGTGACGGCGGTGCAGCCGCTGTTTACCGGCTTTGCCCTGACCACCCGCAAAAAAATTGCCGGTCTGGAGTCCGCTGGCCGGGAGGTGGAGCGGCAGCAGGTGATGCTGGAGGTGGTGCAAAATGTCAAAGTGGCCTATGCCCGCATTCTGCTGGCCAGGCGCCAGCTGGCGGTGGCCGGCCAGGAGGTGGAGAATCTGAGTGCCCATCTCCGGGATGCCGGCTATCTGTATGATCAGGGAATGATTGCCTATAACGACCTGCTCCAGTCCCAGGTAGCCCTGGCCCAGGCGCAGCAGCAGCAAGTCAGGACCAGGCAGCAGCTGGAGGTGGCGAAAGCTGCGCTCAATGTGCTGCTGAACCGTGATATCGGCGCCGACCATGCGATTCTCGATCTTGCTGTTGAGCCGGCAGTCTCCGACCAGCTCGATCAACTGATCGCCGAAGCGGTCGCTCAGCGGCCGGAACTGCGCTATCTTGAAGTCAAGGCGCAGCAGGCGGAGCTGGCGGTCAAACTGGCTCGCAGCAGCTATTATCCCACCGTCTCCCTGGTGGGCCGCTACGAACAGTCAGGGCATAATGCCGCTGCCAGTGAGAATGACTACCGCAACAGCGATACGGCCAGCATCGGTGTCCAGGCCGACTGGCAGTTGTTTGAATGGGGTAAAAGGCCGGCTGAAGTGCGCCGCAAGCTGCACGCCCTCAATGCTTTGCGGAAGAATGTTGAGGAGGCGGCAAACCGGGTCAGCCTGGAGGTGAAGACCGCCTACAGCGCTCTCCAGGTGACGGTGGAAAATGTCAAGACCGCCGAAGCAGCATTGGAACAGGCCCGGGAGCATTACCGGATCACCACCCTGCAGTATCAGCAGCAGGTTGCCACCTCGACGGCGGTTCTTGATGCCAGCACCTTTCTGAGTCGGGCGGAAAACAACTATTACGGTGCCCTGTATGGTTATCTGATTTCTTGGGCGGAGCTGGAGCGGGCGGTGGGCAGAAATGTTGATATCCGGGTGAAGCATAGTGATGGCGAGCAGGAGGAGGGGCAGCATGGCTAGCAGCAAAAATGGCAAAGGCCGGATGATGACTGTGGTGGTGTTGCTTGTTTTGGCTGGTTTTCTGCTGTTTGCCTTCTATAATGTTCATCGGAGCCGGCAGGAGAAGCCGCAGACGGCGGCGGTTGCCGCCCCGATTCCGGTGTCGACGATCAGGGCGGCAAGGGGTCCCCTTGACTGGGTGGTGGCCACCAGCGGCGACCTGCAGTCACTGGAGGATGTCTATGTTTTCCCCAAATTCAGCGGGAAGATGATTGAAAAGATCCTGGTGGAAAAGGGCGATCGGGTAAAGCGCGGCCAGCTGCTGGTGATCTTGGATGAGGAGATGGTCAATGCCCAGGTGAAGCGGGCGGTGGCGGCCGTTGATGTGGCTGCCAGTCAGGTGGCAATGCTGGAAAAGGATTACCAGCGCCTTGCCTTTCTCTATGAACACAAGGCGGCTCCCAAGCAGCAGCTTGACCGGGTTGAGGCCCAGCATGATGCGGCCCAGGCCGGTCTCCGGGAAGCCCGGGCGGCACTTGATGAGCTGACCATTGTGGCTGGTGACCACCGGATTCGGGCGGCCATCGACGGCCTGGTGGCCGACCGCTATGTTGATGCCGGCAACCTTGCCGATCGGACGAAGCCATTGCTTCGGCTTGCCAATGATACCACCCTGAAGGTGAAGATTGCGGTGCCGGAAATCGATTATCCCCATGTGCGCCTGGGGATGAGCGGCGAATTCAGCGTTGATGCCTATCCCCGCCGGCGATTCAATGGTACGGTGGCCACCATCACCCCCACCCTGGACCCGGCCACCCGAACGGCCGGGGTTGAACTGCAGCTGCCCAACGATAATCTGGAATTGCGGGCCGGCATGTTCGCCCATGTTATCCTGCGCCTGGGACGCAAGGAGGCGCTGCTCATTCCCCGGGATACGCTCAACCGGCTGCCGGGCAGCGGCAGCTACTATGTGTTTGTGGTGGAGGAGGGCAAGGCCCGGCTGCGCAATATCAGCGTCGGCCTGAAACAGGGCAACCGGGTGGCGGTGACCGCCGGCCTGGAGGACGGGGAGCTGGTGGTCATCAAAGGGCAGAACCGGCTGCAGGATGGTGCCGCCGTCAATCTGGTGGAAACGCTTGCTGTAGAGGATGTCCGGCAATGAAACTGCCTGAATTTTCCGTCAAACAGCCGGTGGCAACCATGATGCTCTTTCTTGCCATCGTGATCATTGGCGTTTTTTCGTTGTTTCGCCTCAATATCGACATGTTTCCCGACATCAGCCCGCCGGTGGTTTCCATCCTCACCACCTGGCCGGGGGCCAGCGCCGCCGATGTGGAAACCGAGGTGACCAAGGCCATCGAGGATGAGGTGAATGCGGCCAGCAACCTGGACACCCTGACCTCCAAATCGCTTGACAATCTGTCGGTGGTGATCTGCAAGTTCGACTGGGGCACCAGCCTTGATGAGGCCACCAATGATATCCGCGACAAGCTGGAGCTGGCCAAACGGGCGCTGCCCGATGACGTTGAACTGCCGATGCTCTACCGGTTTAGCAGCGCGACGGCGCCGGTCATGTTTATCACCATCAGCGGCGACCAGAGCTGGCCGCGGCTGTTTCGCCTGGTGGACAAGGGGATCGGTGACGAGCTGCGGCGGGTGCCGGGGGTGGGGGCCATCCAGCTCTACGGCGGCCAGCGGCGGCGGATCAACGTCTACTTTGACCTCAAAAAGATTGAAGCCTATCACCTGACGCTTGCCGGGATCAATGAGGTGCTGGCCAGCGAGAATCTCAACATTCCTTCCGGCAATATCAAATCCGGAATGCAGGAGTATTTTCTCCGGGTTCCCGGTCGCTTCCGCGAGATGGAGGAGATCGGCGCCACGATTGTCGGCTACCATCGCGGCCGGCCGGTTTACCTGCATGACGTGGCCCGGGTTGAGGATGACTTCAAACCCATGGAGCTGAACGGCTGGGGCGACGGCAAGCCGGCCATCGTTATGCTGCTGCAGAAACAGACCGGCAGGAATACGGTCGAAGTCATCCAGCGGGTTGAGAAGAAGCTGGATGCCATGAAGGCCTGGCTGCCAAGTGACGTGCAGATCAACATCGTCCTCAATAATGCTGAAGATATTCTTACGTCGATCAGGAACCTGCGGGAAACCCTGATGTGGGGGATTGCCCTGGTGGTGCTGGTGACCCTGCTGTTTCTCCGCCAGTTTCGTGCCTCCCTGATCATTGCCCTGGCGATTCCCGGTTCGCTGATCATCTCCTTCATCTTCCTCTACCTTTTCGACTACACCATCAATCTGACTTCGCTCATGGCCCTGGCCATCGGTGCCGGCATGGTGGTGGACAACGGGGTGGTGGTGCTGGAAAACATCATCCGCCATCAGGAGCAGGGGGAAGAGCTGGGGCGGGCGGCCATGGCCGGCGCCGGCGAAATGGGGCTGGCGATTACCGCTTCAACCATGACCACGGTGGTGGTCTTCGTGCCGCTGATGTTTCTCGAGGGCCTGGCGGGCATTATCTTCAAGCAGCTTGGTTTTGTCATTATCATTACCCTGCTGGCCTCGCTGTTTACCGCCCTCAGCCTGACTCCCATGCTGTCGTCACGGTGGATACGGCAGGCGGACGACACCAATGGCGGCGGCATCCTGCGCGTTTTCCACCGTTGGAGCGAGAAGGGATTCCTTGTGCTGGAGCGGAGTTATGGGGTGCTGCTGGGCTGGGCGCTGGGCCGGCGGAAAACGGTTTTCCTGTTGGCAGTGGCGGTTTTTGTCAGCAGTCTGTCGCTGATTCCCTTTCTTTCCACCTCTTTTATGCCGGCGGTGGATTCCGGCTCCCTGTCCATCGATCTGCGGCTGGCGGAGGGAACCCGCATCGAGGAGACCAACCAGGCGATCGTCGACATCTTCAGCGACATCGACGGGATTCTGCTGCCCGGTGAGCTGCGCCATTCCTACGCCTTTGACGGCCATACGGAGACCGGCAAAGGGGTGGCCCTGGGTTTTGATGAGGGCACCAACGTCGGCCAGGTGGGGCTCAAACTGGTGGATCGGGATCAGCGCCGGCGGAGCGTCAAAGAGGTGGCCATGCTGGTCCGTCAGCGGATTGAGAGGCTGCCCGGGATTACCAAACTGAAAGTAACCGACCGTGATCCGGTGAGTGCTATTCTGATGGGTAATGTGAAGCCGGTTGCCCTGGAGATCCAGGGCAGCAACATCGACGAGGTGGTTGCCTTTGCCAGGCGGGTGGCGGTGCGGTTTGCGGCTATTCCGGGGTTGGTGGACATCTCCATCAGCCAGAAGGACCCGCGGCCGGAGCTGTGGATCAACATTGATCGGGAGAAGGCTGCCGCCCTGGGGCTGCGGGTGGCCAGTATTGCGATGCCGCTGAGGAACTATTTTTATGGCCGGGAAGCGACCCGCTACCGGGATGCCGGTGACAGCTTCGCCATTTTTACCCGGCTGGCCAGCGGTGACAAGGATAATCTCGAAACCCTGCTCAATGTGCCGTTAACATCGGTTGACGGCCGGACGATTCGCCTGCGCAATGTGGTGGCGGTGGCCGAGGGCAGCGGCCCGATTGAGATCGAACGGAAGAACCGGCAGAAAATTGTCAGGGTTGAAGCGGATCTTTTTCAGCGGTCCCTGGGAGCGGCGACTGCTGACATCAAAAAGGTCCTGGGCGGGATGGATATCCCCCTCGGGATCTCCACCGGCTTCGGTGGTGATATCGAGGAGCAGAAGAAAGCTTTTGCCGATTTGACCTTGCTGCTGGTGTTGGGCATTGTTTTGGTCTACATGGTTATGGCTTCATTGTTCGGCAACCTGCGCGACCCCTTTATCGTCATGTTTTCGGTGCCTTTTGCCTTTACCGGGGTACTCTATGCCTTCTACCTCACGAATACCACCCTGGGAATCATCTCTTTTATGGGGGTGGTAATGCTGATGGGCATCGTGGTCAATAATGCCATCGTGTTGCTCGACTATATTCACCAGCTGAAACGCCGGGGTACCGCCACCTATGCTGCCGTTGTCGAGGCCGGGCGCAGTCGCCTGCGGCCGGTGCTGATGACCACCCTGACCACCTTTTTCGGCATGCTGCCGATGGCGGTTTCCCATAAAGTGGGGGCCGAGGTCTGGAATCCCCTGGGGATCACCATGCTGGGCGGCCTGGCGGTGTCAACCCTGGTGACCCTGGTGCTGATTCCCACTGTCTACTACCAGCTGGAAAGCCGCCGGGAGCAGTGAACAGAAAAGAGATCTTTTCAGCGGCTGGGCAATGGCAGGCTTCATACGCAGCTTGCCGGGAATACAGGAAAATTCTTGAATAAACGGAACAACTTGCTATAGTTGAGATTATAACTTCAGCCGTTTCGGTATTACCTCAGCCAGACAACAGAAAAAGGAGAGACGTGTCATGCGAGTATTAAACTTATGGTATTCCTCCACCGGCAACACGACGCTGGTGGCCGAACGAATCAACCAGGCCGTCCGTGATGCCGGCCATGCCCTTGATGTTGTCCGCGTCGATAAAGCAACCACCGTCGATCTGCTCGCCTATGATCTGGTGCTTGCCGGCTCGGGCGTCTATGCCTGGCTGCCGGGCAAGCCCCTGCAGGACCTTTTTGAGCAGTTGCGGCGCAGCTATGCGGCGGCCGGAGCAATCAAGCCGGCTTCGCCGAAGCTGGCCGGCAAACACGCGGTGATCTACTGCACCTATGGCGGCGTCCATACCGGCATCAACGAGGCGGTGCCGGCAGTCAAATACATGGGCCAGCTTTTTGATCATCTTGGTTTCCACATCCTTGCCGAGTGGTATGTCGTCGGTGCCTACCGGCCGGAAAAAATGCAGGCCATGTCCCATGACGGCCGGCTTGGGGATATCAGCGACCGGCCCAACGACAAGGACCTGCGGGAGATTGAAGAAGGGGTCAAAGGCATTCTCCGGGTTTGAGCCATCCCTTTTTGGATCATCTCTTTCTGGGCGCCAACATGCCCCTTCTTATCTTCCGGAAACGTGCTGTTTTCTTCACTGTAATGAGGAGGCAAATCCATGGACAGACAATATGACACCGCCCTGCGACCTTACATGCACAAGCGCCTTGAGGAGATCCAGGAAGCCGATATCCTGGTGGGGATTCCCTGCTTCAATAATGAAGATACCATCACCCATGTGGCGCGGATGGTGTCCCAGGGCATTTTCCAGTACTATCCCCATCACCGGGCGGTAATCATGATCGCCGACGGCGGTTCCACCGACGATTCCCGGGACCGCATCACGGAGTTGCAGCTCAAACCCTGGCAGGAGAAGCTGGTTACCATCTATCGGGGAATCGGCGGCAAGGGGACGGCCCTGCGCGCGGTGTTCGAGGCCGCCCACACCCTCAATGTGAAGGTGTGTGCCTGCGTCGATTCGGACCTCAGGAGCATCAATCCCGACTGGGTGAAATACCTGCTTGATCCGGTGCTGGAAAAGGGGTTTGAATTTGTGGCGCCCATCTACTCGCGCTATAAATATGATGGTACGATCACCAACAACATCGTTTATAACCTGGTACGTTCTTTGTATGGCAAGCGGATCCGTCAGCCCATCGGCGGCGATTTTGCCTTCTCCAGCGGGCTGGCTAAACACTATCTGGAGCAGGATGTCTGGGGCAGTGATATTGCCCGTTTCGGCATCGATGTCTGGATGACCACCAATGCCCTGATGCAGGGGGCCAAAGTATGCCAGGCCAACCTGGGAGTGAAAATCCACGACGCCAAGGACCCGGCCGCGGCTTTGGGGCCCATGTTTCGTCAGGTTTGCGGTACCTTGTTCGCCCTCATGGGAGAGCATGAAAAGTTCTGGATGGGGATTGACCATAGCGACCCGGTACCGGTCTTCGGGATGGAAGGTTTCCTCGAACCGCAGCCGGTGAAGGTCAATCAGCCGCGCATGGTCAGGGAATTCAAAGAGGGCATGCGCCTGTTCGCGCCCCTCTGGAAAGGGTTGTTCTCCGCGGAGGTGTTCGGCGAACTGGAGAAGGCGGCCAGGTTGGAAGCGGACCAGTTTGCTTTTCCGGTGGAAGTCTGGGCCAAGCTGGTGTATGAACTGGCGGCCAAGTATCATCATCTGGAGCAGCATCGCATGAAGATGCTGTCGGTGATGACCCCGTTATATCTGGCCCGGGTGGCCTCGTTCATCAACCGGACCAGGGAGATGGATTCACTGGCTTCCGAGCAGGTGGTGGAGGAGCAGGCCCGGGTGTTCGAGGACCAGAAACCCTATCTGCGCCAGATTTGGAACAATGGGGAGCACCCCGGGGAACTTGAAAAAGCTCTGGCTGCGGAGGATTAGAATCGCGGCAGGATTCCTGAAGCGTTTATCCGGAAAAGAGTTTTCTCCTTGACAAAAGGGGAAGTGATAGTGTTGTATGATAATTCACACTAAAATACTTTGATAATTGCTTGGGAACAAGAACATGACTGAGAAGAACACCAATTTTTCCTGTGTGCAGTGCAGCGCCGTCTGGGGCAAACAGGGCAAGACCAACTGCTGGAGCAGTTCCGCGGAAGAGGCACCGGTAAAGCCAAAGAACTGTCCGTCCAGGGATTACCTGGATGTCATTAACGAGTGCTTCGAACTCTACCGGGACAATAGCGAGGATGCCAAGCTGGCCCAGGTGGCTGCCAGAGTGGAAGGCATGTGCTACCAGCCGATTCCCGGCAGTGAGGCAGTCAATCCCCGTTGGACCAGGGTTGAAGATACCATTGCCCTGGCCAAGCTCATGGGCTACCAGAAAATCGGCATTGCCACCTGTCTTGGTCTGCTGGAGGAGAGCAACCAGCTGGTGAAGATTCTCAAAGCCCAGGGCTTTGACGTGGTGAGCCTGTGCTGCAAGGCCGGCAGCATCGACAAACTGGAATTGGGCCTCACGGAAGACGAAAAGGTGCGGCCCCATACCTTTGAGCCGGCCTGCAACCCGGTGGCTCAGGCCAAGCTGCTGAACCGGGCAGAAACCGATATGAATATCATCGTCGGCCTTTGCGTCGGCCACGACATGCTTTTTTCCAAGTATTCAGAGGCGCCGGTTACCACCCTGGTGGTCAAGGATCGGGTCACCGGCCACAATCCGGCCAGCGTTCTCTACGGGCAGAATTTTTACTACAAACGGCTCCAGAGCCAGCCCCTCCAGATTCCCGAATGAGTGATCTTCCATTGACCGTCCTGCGTCGGCTGGCCGCTCACCTGGGAGCCAGCGATGTGGCATTGCTGAATGCTGCCGATATTGTGGTCGAAGACCGGCTGGCTGCCCTCTGTCGTGAGCCTGGCTGTGAATGGTACGGCCAGTCATGCAGCTGCCCGCCGCATGTCGGCGGCCCGGCCGTTTTCAGGAAACTTCTGGAGATCTATCCCCAGGCCCTGGCGTTTCGCATCGATGCCCCGAAAGAGGTCCTTTTCTCCGCTGATCGGCGGGAAGTCTTTCATCTGCTGCACACCATTGCCGCAGATCTTGAAGCGGCCGCTGAAAAAGAGGGATTCAGCCGTGCGGCAGCGTTTGCCGGCGGGTCCTGCAAGGATATCTTCTGCACTGATCAGAGTGATTGTCGGGTGCTGGCCATCGGCGGCTCCTGCCGCCACCCGGAAGCCGCACGGCCATCCCTTTCCGGGTTTGGCGTCAATGTGTCACACCTGCTGCAGACTGCCGAATGGGAAGACGCCTCCGCAACCGGTGCTTTGCCGGATGAGGCGGATAACACCATGCCGCTGGTTGGCCTGGTGCTGCTGGGGTAGTGGAAATCCGGGCGGCAGGCAGCGCCAGCCGCTTCAGCTTTTTGCTAGGCGATCATGTACTGGTCGGTTCTCAGGAGGACCAGGGTGCAGGCCCTGACCACCCTGATGCCTGCGTCGGTCAGCTGCGCTTCGATATGGTCATCTTCGGTGCCTGGATTGAGGATTACCCTGGCCGGTTTTTTCGCGATGATCTCCGGGACGATTTTTTGCAGAATTGTCGGGTTGACGTAGACGGTTACCGTATCGATGGTTTCATCAATGGAGCTGACGTCAGGCCGGCAGGGGATGCCATCCACCGTTTCGACCCGGTGACTGACCGGGATGACCTTATGGCCATACTCAGCAAGCATGTTCTGAGCCTTGTAGGCGTATCTTTCTTTTTTATCGCTGGCTCCCAAGAGGGCTACCGTTTCCATCGTATCCTCCTCCATTTCCTTATTAGCTGTTTGACCTGAACCGCAAAAACCTTGACCGTTGATAATAATTGAGTACTATACTATACTTTTATTGGAAAAGTGATTATTTTCTAATGAGAGGTGCTTAGCATGAAGAGGATGAAATGGGCTATAGTTTTTTTGCTGATGCTGTTGTTCATTGGTGGGTGCGGCGAGCGGGAAAAGAGCGAGGAAACGGTGGAAAGCACCAAGCCGACGCTGCAGATCGGCCTGCTTCCCGAGCAGAATATCTTCAGCCAGAAAAAACGCTATGAGCCGCTGGCTGCCTATATTTCCCGGCAGGCAGGAGTGACCGTGAATCTTAAAATTCTTTCCCGTTATGGCAACATTATTGATAATTTCATCTCTGGTGACCTGGATGGTGCTTTTTTCGGTAGTTTTACCGGTGCCCTGGCAATCAGAAAGCTGGGGGTGGAGCCCCTCGCCAGGCCCGAATACAACGATGGCACCTCCACCTATTACGGCATGATTTTTACCCGCAAGGACAGCGGCATCCAATCAGCTCGTGATATGAAAGGAAAACGGTTTGCTTTCGTGGATATGGTAACCACCGCCGGCTGGCTCCTGCCCTTGCACTATTTTCAGGAACATGGCATTGACGATTATCGCTCTTGGTTCGGAGAAACCTATTTTGCCGGTACCCATGAAGATGCCATCTACGATGTGCTTAACGGCAAGGCTGATGTGGGGGCGGCAAAAAACCAGGTTTTTTATCGATTGGCCCGGAAAAACCCGGCCCTGACCGAGGAATTGACCATCCTGATGACCTCGCCTGAGGTGCCGGCAAATGGTCTGGCGGTGCGACACGATCTTGATGAAACACTGAAGAAAAGGCTTAAAGATGTCCTGATCCATATGGACCTCAGCGAAGAAGGTAAACGTGTTCTGCAAAGCCTGGGGGTGCAGCGGTTCATTGAAACCACGGTGCAGGACTATCAGCCGGTTTTTGATTTTGCCAATCATATCGGCCTCGACCTGTCGACCTATGATTACCTTAATCAGTGAATGGATTAGGTGCCGTTTCGTGGTGGGGAAAGATCCTGATCAATGAGAAAAAAAGTCATAACCGGATTAACGGTGCTGATCCTTTGTTTTGTTGCCGGTGGCGTCTATATAACCGGATCGATCGATAAGGTTATGACCCGGCTGGAAAACATCAACACCCTGCATAAAGTGGAATTCCTGCGCAAGACCCTCCTGCAGGAGATCAATGTTGTGCAGACGGATCTCCTGCTCAAAGATTCTCCCCATGCCCGCAATATCGATGTATTTGTCGGCAATGTTGAGCAGATGGTCAGCGGTGTCGACAGCTGTTTTGACTGCCATCATGATCCCCTGGTTTTGCAGCAAATTACCGAGGTGCGTGATGACATCAATGAGTATGCCAAAAAACTCAGCCGAGTCTATACCCTCAGGGCAAACTTGCAGCGGCTTAACAGGGAAAAACAGAATGCCTTTGCCCAAGGGCAGAATGTCATCAGCAAGGTTGACCGGATCGTTGTCACCTCATCGGAAAAAGTAGCTTCCAGGGTTCTGCAGGCACGGAATAAAATTGAGGAGACCAAAAATCTGGTTACTGCCCTGCTGGTGATTGGTCCCCTGGCCATCGTCATGTTGGCGTTGATTTTTGTCCGTTTTGTCATCGATAGCGTTGGGACGCTTACGAGAGCTACCCGGAAACTGAAAGAGGGGAACCTGCATTATCGGATTGACAAAAGACTGCAGGATGAATTTCAGGAGCTGGCAGTAGCCTTTAACGATATGGCCACTTCCATCGAAGCCCAGTATCGGAACATGCAGCATACCGAACGCCTGGCGGCGGTGGGTGAGTTTGCCGCCGGTCTGGCCCACGAGGTGAAGAATCCCCTGGCTGGCATCAAAGTGTCCATTGAGGTTCTTGCTAATGATCTGCCGCTGGAACCGGATGACAAGGATATCTTTGCCAGGATTATCAACGAAGTGAACCGGATCGAAACGTTGCTTAAGAGTCTCCTGAACTATGCCCGCCCGCCGAAACCAAAGGCAACGGTTCTCAATCTCAATCAGCTGCTGGAAAAAACCATTGCTACTTCCCAATACACTCTCAAGAGCACTACCAGCGGTCCAGGGGCTGGTAAATATATTAAATTTATTACCGAATTTGGTCGCGATATTCCAGATATTACTGCTGACCCCGGGCAGTTGCAGCAGATTTTTCTGAACTTGCTGTTGAATGCCATCGATGCTATCCGTGACCAGGGAACAATTAGCATCAGTACTGTGTCCAAGGATGACGGGTATGTCCAGGTCATTATTGCCGATACCGGCCGGGGTATTGAGCCGGACGTCAGGAACAATATTTTCAACCCTTTTTTTACCACGAAACCTAAAGGCACCGGTTTGGGGCTGGCAATCTGCAAGCGCCTGATCGAACAGCAAGGCGGCAGTATCAAGGTTGACAGCGTGGTGGGGGAGGGGGCGGTTTTTACGCTGCTGCTGCCGTATGAGTTGATAAAAGAAGGTGAAAAATGAGCAAAGCCCATGGCAGAATATTTCTCATTGATGACGAAGAATTGGTCGTTTCCATGCTGGCGAGGGTGTTGAAAAAGGAGGGCTATGAAACCAGGGTGCAGACGAGTGCCGAAGATGCGGTCAACAACATCGCTTCCTGGCATCCTGATCTGGTGCTGCTGGATATCCATCTTGATGAAGATGTGGATGGTATCCAGATCCTGCAGCAGATAAAAACAGAGGAGATCGACACCCAGGTGGTGATGCTCACTGCCGATGACCGGGCGGAAACAGCCATCAAGGCAATGAAGCTCGGAGCTGTCGACTACCTTAACAAACCCTTCAACAGTGAAGAGGTGAAGATTGTCATCAAAGGCATTCTGGAAAAGGGGAAACTCAAGGATGAAGTCAGTTACCTGAGAAAAAGCAACGAAGCCAAAGCCACGCAGAAGATGGTCGGTGAATCACCGGTTATCAAAGATCTGATGTTCAAAGCCCAGCGCATTGCTGAAGCCGGTGCCCAGACTATCCTGATTACCGGTGAATCAGGAACCGGCAAGGAAGTCCTGGCCCGTTATATCCATGACTGTCGTAACGCACAGCAGGCGCCGGGGGGGCAGCAGGTTCCTTATGTGACGGTCAACTGTACCGCTCTGCCGGATAATCTTATTGAAAGCGAGCTTTTCGGCCATTCAAAGTGGGCGTTTACCGATGCCAAGGCGGAAAAGAAGGGGATGTTTGAATTGGCTGACGGGGGGACCATCCTCCTGGACGAAATCGGCGATATGCGTCTTGAGCTCCAAAGCAAGTTTCTCCGGGTGCTGGAGGAGAGAAAAGTCAGGCGGCTGGGGGGGAAAACGGACCTTCCTGTTGATGTGACGGTGATTGCCACCACCAATAAGGATTTGAAGGCTGCCGTTGCCGCCAAGCAGTTTCGCGAAGATCTTTATTTTCGTCTGAGTACCTTTGCCATGCACCTGCCGCCGCTGCGGGAGCGGTCCCAGGATATTGCTCTCCTGGCCCGTTTTTTTCTGGCCCATTTTGCCCGTAAATATGACAAAAAAAAGGTTCAGGACATCTCTCCCGAGGCCGAGCAGATTTTGTGCTCCTATGGATGGCCGGGCAATATCCGGGAGTTGAGAAATGTCATTGAACGGTGTGTTGTGTTGGAAAGCGCGGAGCTCATTACTGCTGATCAGCTGCCGGCTGAGCTGGCGGGCGGCCAAGCCTCGGAGTCTTTCCAGATGGATAGGATTATTCTGCCGGCGGAGGGCTTATCGCTGGAGAAGGTGGAGCAGGAACTGCTGCGGCAGGCGTTAGAGAGGACGGGCTACAATCAGACAAAAGCGGCAAAATTGCTGCAGATTTCCTATGATACCCTGCGTTATCAGGCAAAAAAATATGGTTTGCTTTAACAACGTGCCGGGAAAATATCCATGTTAGTTATGGGGAAAACCGGATTCCCGCCCGGCAGACCCCGGCATCAAATATGGTTTTCCAGACGACAACTCCGGTGCGGTCGGCAAAGGTATTCTCAAAATTGACCGGCTGCCCCGGTTCCAGCGGATACAGGGTGGTAAGACCAATACCCCCCTCGCTCATATCGATTGACTGCGAGGTAAAGGTTGATCGACGCTGTTTTCCCGCAAAATTGGTGTTCATCGACAAGTTTATTCGTCGGGCAAAGGGGCGGCGTGGTGTCTGGCGCCTGCTTTTAACGCCGTCATTGCCGATGAAGCGGCAGCCTTGGGAAAAAAGGCAGGAATTCTGATCGAGTGCTTCGCAGATAAAGGTGGTAACTTCATTTAGTTTGAAGGGCTTGATGATAAAGTGACAGGCTCCGCCAAGGATCGCCTGGCGGATATTGCTACTCAGATTCGAGCCATTGATATAGCTGGCGGTCATGATAACGGTCAGAGTCTCGGGATAGAGAAGCTTAATGGCCTTCATGAGTTCCAGTCCATTGAAATCCGGCAAATGGATATCCAGGATGCACATGTCGAAGGAGCGTTCGGCCATGACCTCCAGGGCTTGGGCGGCTGTCTCTGCAGTGACCACCTGGTAGGGATGATGACGTAATGCTTTTTTGAGGCCGAAAAGAATAAGTTGCTCATCGTCAACTATGAGAAGACTTCTCTCTTGTCCCGCCATAGCCACACCTTCCCCTTCCTTCTTCGTTAAGCTCCAAGATATACTGTTGTCATCACCAGACTGGGAAATAAGACGGCAGCACTGTTTCCATTTATCTGGTGATTGGCTGTCAGGTCGCCGGCATGCTTATGGCTATTGTCGCTTTCAACTGCTCCATCGTGGTATCGAACCGGGGCAGCGCAGCTTGACGATCTGCTGTCTGTTCAGCCTTTTGCCGGTAGAGGTTCTGCAGATCCGTCAGCCTTTCATGGGCAATGGCTTGCGCCTGTTCCTCAAGGTTTTTGCCGGTAATCAGCTGCTGGCCATAGATTATGCGCTCAGCATTGTTGAGCAACAGGATGTTTGCCCGGGTTTTGCTGATTGGTGCGATGACGGCGGCGATTTCTACGGTTTTCCGCTGGCCGTGCCGGTCGATAAAGGCGAATGATGCCTTGTCAATCAGGTGCGGCATCCTGGCCATTTCCTCCCGGTATTCGCTGTGGAGAAATTTCCCCCGGGCAAAGAAGGGGTATCTGGTTTCCAGCACATCCAGCAGAAAACGGAATTCATTGGTATTGAACAGCTGGCCGGTCATCAGTGCCTGACCTTTGATGGCCACCCGGGCTGCTTTGTAATAGCGTTGCCATTTTTCCTGCAGGGCGTGGCGCTGTTCAGGCTCCTCCGGCTGGCGGAGGTAGGGATAGATGCTTTCCAGGTGACTATGAATAGCGTTGAGATTGTCGCTCATCACCGTCCGGGCGATGGAAATGGGCGAGGAAAATTCCAGGTAGAGATTGTCATCGGTATTAATCATGCCGCCCCGGGCGAAGTCGTCCAGGCCCTTGGAACCCAGGACAAAGTAGCTCATGAAGTCGGCTGCCGACCCCATCTGCACCTGCTGAAGGTCGGCGGCAACCGCCGGCGCGGCGGCAATGCGGCGATCAAGTTCCGCTTCGTCAATGATGATCGGTTCATTGCTGCCGATAAGTTCGGCATCGTGGTGGGTAAGCCAGAGCATGGTGTATTTGAAAGACTGGCTGAACGTTTTGACCACTGCCTGCAGATCGGCGGTGGACAGCTCGTAGGCAGGCAGCCATTGGCACATGATGCCTCCCGGCTGCAGGCGTTTGGCCGCCATGGTAAAATATTCAACGGTGTAGAGATAGCTGGCCCCCTGGGCCCAGGGATGGATGGGATCGGCGGTGATGACATCAAACTTCTTGCCGGTGGTCATCAGGAAGTTGCGGCCGTCGTTGAACACCACCGTCAGCTTCGGGTTGTCAAGCACCTGGTGGTTGTAAGCCGCAAAGGTTCGGGCGCCGCCCATGACTTTCGGTTCAATCTCAGCCAGGGTAATCTCCCTGACACTGGGATGGATCGAGGTGGCTCCCAGGGTCATGCCGGTTCCCAAGCCGACCACCAGGACTTTTTCCGGCTTGTTGTGGAGCAGCATGGGCAGGTGACCAAGGGTGTACTGGCACTGAATGCCTGAAGAATCAGTGTCGGCAACCACCTTGCTGTTGACCAGCAGAGCCTGGATGCCGCCTTCACCCTTTATCTTGACGGAACTGATGACTGCCTCGATACCTTCCTGGTAATAGAGAATATCGGTGTTGTCGAGGGCTTCTTTAAACTTTGCCGGTGAACGGAAAGCGACCGGATCGTTGTTGCGATAGATGGCGAAATAGCTGCTGTTCCACAACCGCAGTCCGGTCGTGTTGAACATCAGAAAAAGCAGCATGGCAGAGGTTCCCGCCAATGCGGCAAGCGGCAGCACCCGCGATGGCCGCAGGCTGGCAAGCACAACGATGCCATAGCCGATGTTGATGGTGACCAGAATCTGCAGAGCCCGCTCCATGCCGAAAAGGTAGATCAGAAGAAAACCGCTGGCCGCCGCGCCAAGAATTGCGCCGATGGTGTTATACGCAAGGATCTCGCCCACCGCGAGGCCGATTTTTTGCCGGTAGTGAGCATGAATGTTGCCGGCCAGGGGGAATGCCACGCCCATAAAAAAAGAGGGAACCAGCATGTAGAGGTAGGCAACCATAAAGTTGACCAGCAGGCGGGCGGTAAAAATATCGGATTGGTACTGCATGACAAATTCCCGCAGGCGTACCGTGTGAAACGGCAGGTCGCGGATGAAGATGCTGACCAGCAGGGCAGAAACACCAATGATTATCTGGACAATGCCGAACCAGGCAACCGATCTGGCCTGGGTTTGTTTCCTTGAGCCAAGAATGTGGGGCAGGACTCCGAATGCCTTGCTTCCCAGGGCGATGCCGGTGAGAAAGGCCACCAGCATGGTGGTGAAGCTGTAGACGCTGGCACCGGCAACCAGGGCCAGGACCCTGGTCCACAGCACTTCATAGCCGAGGGCGCAGAAGCCGCTGATGCCGATTCCCCAGAGGACCAGCTTCAAAGGCAGCGGTGCTCCGGTTCCGGCAGCTGCTTTCACTCGTTCCTCTGATGGCTCCCTGCGTTTGGCCGATCGGATCATTTCCGTCATCTTTTCAGCAGGTGCCAGGATTCTGCCGCCCCACCGCTGCAGGAGAATGCTGGTGATGCCGATCAGCAGATTCATGATTACCGCGGCCTGCAAAGTAAAGCTGACGGAAAAGAGGCGCAGCAGAAAAAAACCCGCTGCTGCCGCACCCAACACCGCCCCAAGGGTGTTGATGCCGTAGAGCAGCGACAGGTGTCCCCTGATCTTTTCCGGTTGTCGGGAAAGAAAGCGCGACAGCACCGGCAGGGTCCCCCCCATCAGGGTGGTGGGAATGATCAGGGCGATGAAGGCAAACAGGAAGCGGATCAGGGTAAGAACAATAATTGCATCATCCTTTCCCCGGGCCAGGCTGATGTAGAGAGACGGGTAGATTTTCATTAAGCCGGCAAAGACGACGGCGAAAAGGGCGATGCCAATTTCCAGGATGCCATAGAGCCTCAGGGGCCTGATGCTGCGATCCACATATTTGCCGATGACATAGCCTCCCAGGGCCAGTCCGGCCATGAAAATGGAGAGGACTGCGGTGACCGCCAGATGGGTGCCGCCGAAGATCAGGCTGAGAGAGCGGACCCAGACCACCTGATACATCAGGGCGGCTGCTCCGGAGAGGAAAAACATCACATAGACCAGTGAAAGAAGAATGACCTGCTGCATTTTACATACCTCGAGGCTGGTGGTTTGCTGTTTTATCCTTAATTGAAAACATGGTAGCAATTTTTGAGCCGTTTTTTTGTTTTTGCCATGCGGTGAACCGGTTTTTCCCGCCAACTCCTTGCCCGCCGCCCGGTTTTTCAGTCCGCCAACTGTCCTCATTCCTTGTGTTTCCCTTGTTTCAGTAAATCTCCTGATTCGTTTGTGCCGTATCCTGTCTGTCCGTGCTCTTGGGGCTGTTCAGGCCTGGAAGGCATTAGCTATTGTTAATCGCAGTAAAAAGGTTGGTTATTTCACCAAGTCCATTTGGGAAAATAACCAACCTTTTTACTATGAAAATGATTGGCGGAACATCTCGTAACTGTAACTCATTGAAAAATTAGAGCTAAATTGATTTTAAGCGAGTTGGCACAGAGGTTGCTCTCTCTCATTGGTATGAAGACACAACGCACACATAGCAGCACTGCCATCATCACCGCCATCATGATCAGCATGTTTGTGGCGGCAACTGCCTTTGGGATGGAGATTCAATTCCAATACCGGTTGGCCAATTTTGATGGCATCGTGTCGTCCCTCTGGGCCCGGTTGGCCCTTGATAAGGAAACAACAGAGTTGTATGCCCTGGACCGGCATGAGCGGGAGGTGCGGATTTTCAACGAAGCCGCCATGGAGGTTTTTGCTATCGGTGAGGATGTGGAGCTGGCCGGGGCAGATGATATCGCCCTTGGTGAGGAAGGCACGCTCTATGTTGTCTACGGTAATTCCCCCGAACATACCGTGCTGAAACTCAACTACAAAGGTGAAGAGGTTGGCCACCTGAGACTTTCCGGGGTGCCGGAAGAATTAATGCCGTTCCATCCCGATCATGTTGAGTATCTGGATAACCGCCTGTACTTGGCAGACTCCAACGACCTGTCAATCATCATAGTTGAAGCAGATGGTCGCTTTCTTAAAGGCTATCGTTTGCCGGCTCTCTTGCAGCAGAATGCTGAAAAGCTTGCTCTTAATGTTGAAGATGGCCAGTTGAAAGACGATCGGCAGATTCCCGCCTCCTTCGGCGGCTTCTGTGTCGACCAGCAGGGTGCCATGTATTTCACCGTGCCGGCCATGTTTGCCGCCTTTAGGCTGAGTGCTGACGGTGAATTGCAGGGTTTTGGTCAACCGGGCAGCGCCGCCGGCAAGTTCGGCGTCGTCGGCGGCATCGGTACCGATGGTGCGGGCAACCTTTATATTGCTGATCGCCTGCGGTGCGTTGTCCTGATCTTTGACCGCAATTTCACCTTTCTGAAGGAGTTTGGCTACCGGGGCTCCCGGCCCGGCAGCCTGATTGTTCCCGATGATGTGGTTGTCGACGATGCCAGGGGAACGGTCTATGTTTCCCAGGCGGCCAATCGAGGGGTCAGCGTCTACAAGCTGATCTTCAACTGAAATCCAGCAGTTGAAACAGGAATAACCTGATGCATAATCAACAGTGTCAACAGGGTCTCGCACATGATGAAAGGAGGTATGGAAAAAGGGAGTGGAGAGGCCTGCAGCAAGCAAGAAGGGAAAAAGGCCGGAGTACCTGATTGATTCCGGCGCAACGATCCTCCGCTAAAGGTAAACCCATTGTAAGGTGGGGACACAAAGCCGCAGGTCCCGAAGGGATGGCTGGGCTGCCGGGGAAAAGCAAGGAGGATGAATCATGAAGAAATTAACGTGTGCAATTGCCTGTATGGCCCTGCTGATGTTGGGATTTACCGGTACCGGATTTGCCTTCCACGGCGGCGGCGTGGCCCACTGCGATGGTTGTCATACCATGCATAACTCGGCTGACAACCCGGCTGAGGGGGCGGCAAATTCCATGCTCTTGACCGGCTCCGACGCCAGCTCCACCTGTCTGAACTGTCATGCCGGCGGTGGCGGCTACCATGTTATGAGCACCGACGGTTCCAATACCAATGCCGGCGGTGACTTTTACTGGGTAAACAATGCCTATACGCTGACAGTCCGGGGAACAGTTAACACCTACGCCGGCGATAATGCCGGTCACAACATGGTCGCGGCTGACTACGGCATGACTGCCGATGCCCGGGCCGATAATCTCCAGGCGCCCGGCGGCACCTATGCTGCCAATCTGCTGGGCTGCACCAGCTGCCACGATGCCCACGGCCAGGTCAACGGCGGGACCAGCAACGGTACGGCGCCGATTTCGGCCTCCGGTTCCTACGGGGCTGCCGAACCGACGGATGGCTCCATTCTCGGCAACTACCGTCTGCTTGGTGACAGTCAGTACACGGCCGGCAATACCGATGCCGATGGTTTTGCCTTCAACGCCGATGCCCCGATTGCCCGGGCCAGCGGTTCCAACGGCGCCTCGGTTGACTACGGTTCCAATATGTCCGAATGGTGTGCCAACTGCCATGGCGATTTCCTGGTGGGTGGATCCGCCGCCCATAAGCATCCGGCCGGCAATGATGTGCATCTGAACGGCTATGGCACCAACTATAACTCCTACGTTGCCACCGGTGATTTCACCGGCCTGCAGGCAACCTCTTATGATGCTCTGGTGCCCTTCGAACGCGGCGTTGTCACTGGTACTTGGGATCTGGATCCCACCAGCACGGCCGGTCCGGACAACAATTCCAATGTCTCATGTCTGACTTGCCACCGCGCCCATTCGTCGGCATTCAACAACATGGGCCGCTGGGACTTCGAGGTCGAGATGCTGGCTGAATCCCATGTGTTGGAATCTGCTGATGTACCCGCCACCGCGGTACCGTACTATGCCGATGGCGCGGCGATCGATATCGTGACCAAGTATGGTGAGTATCAGCGTTCACTGTGTAACAAATGTCACGTGCAGGATTAACAGAGGGATACCTGCCGTATAACATGTCGTTGAATACAAGGGCCGGCGGGATATCCTGCCGGCCCTTGTGTTTGACAAAGCCATCTTTGGACACTAAAGTAGTGATGTGAGGCAGTTGCAGCCCTGTTATCGATATTGTGAAGCTCAACCGCTGTTTGCTGTAACCTTAGAAGGTGTCGGAAGCGGAAATGATTGCCGGGATTAACGCTGCCCCTTTTGTTCACGGTTGGCGGGCAGAGAAAACCGTTGCTTTTTCTCTAAACCTGATATAGATAATCAGGTATATCTTGAATCGTTATCTCTTTCCCGGGGACGAGGCATGTCAATGCTTGCCGCAGGTCACGGAAAAATCGATCAGCAGATGGTTTTCTCCGGTCTTGCCGGTTGGCTGAATGCCCAGACGGTCGTCATTTTTCAGGTCGGTGGAACTGTTCCGGGTGATGGCAAATATCCATCTCCTTTTTGCAGGGAGTGATGGCGAAGCCCCATCAGGAGGTGAAGCGTGGGATGTGAACGTCGGCGGCGGCAGGAGAACATCAGGCGCACGGGATCGGTACTGCAGTTTCTTGCGGCGCTTAGGCTGCTGTTGATTCTGTTCTTGCTTTTTTCAGTTGGTTGCAGTCTTGAGGCGATCGTTGAGGATGCTCCGACCCTGGGGACGAAAGGAAGGGTTTTCGTCTATCTGCAGCCGCTGCCACAGGAAAGCCGTTCATTGACGTTTGTCCTCGAGCAGCTGGCAGCGGTTAGTGAAGATGGTTCTTTGAAACCCCTCGAATCATCCTCTCTGGAGATTAAAGGTGATGCTTTCAGCGGCCGCCAGAAGCTGCTGACGGCGGCAATCCTGCCTTCCGGCAGCTATCAGGGACTTTCCCTGGTGATTGCCGCGGCCACGATAAGCGGTGAGGAAGGGGAGACAAACCTGCTGGTTCCCGAGCAGCCACTGTTGATATCACAGAAATTCCACCTCCTGCCCGGCAATGACCAGGCGCTTTTTCTCACCCTGTTGCCGGAAAACCTGGTTGCCCAGGGCTACCGCTTTTCCCCTTCCTTTTCCCTTGGCGTTCCCCGTCGGCTGACCCGCAATTTCACCGGCTTTGCCTCCCAGACTGCGACCCATACGGTAACGGTTTTCAATAAGCGGACGATGGAGGTGTTTTGTCTTCTGAGCCCGGGGACCACCCCCCGGGGTATGGCCCTCGATGATCGCAGCGGGCGGCTGTATGTTGCCCTGGCCGGTGATGACGCGGTGGCGGTGATCGATGTCGATACCCTGGAAGAGGTGGGGCGGGTCGGGCTCTTTTTTGGTGATCGTCCGGTGGAACTGGCATTGGCGGTGAACGGTGATACCCTGGTTGCCGCCAACCAGGGGTCCCGGACCCTGAGCATTATCGATACCGCCTCTCTCTATGAAAGACACAGGGTGCAGCTCAACAGCGAGCCGGCCTGGGTGGTGGCCGACAGATCCGGCCGGCAGGTCTACGTTCTTCAGGCCATGGATAACTCGGTGGCGATTATTGATCTGGCCAGCGGTGTGCAGCTCACCACCATTGTTCTCGATGAAGTGCCGGAACATGGTGCTTTGAGCCGGGACGGCAATCAGCTGTATGTTGTCGGCCGGCGGTCAGGCGATCTGCTGGTGGTTGATCTGCAGCAGCTCGCAGTGGTGGATAAAATTTTTGTCGGTGGTGGTTCCTCAGCCATCACGGCTGATTCGCGCACCAACCTGGTGTATATCGGCAAGCAGTCGGGTGAGGTGGTTCTGGTTGATGCGGCGGCGCAGATGGTTCTTGACTCATGTATGGTACCCGGCGATGTGAGACATCTGGCCATTGATGGTGAAGAAAACAGTCTTTTTATCCTGTCGGCTGGTGAGCGCCTCATCCACAAGGTGGATCTGGTCGGCAAACAGGGCCTGGGCAGGGTGGAAACGGCAGAGGGGGGATATTCCCTGGTGATCATGGGTGCGCGGTAGAACTTATGGAAAAGCAGCTGCCCCTCATGCTGACGATAATGGTTTTGGTCACCGTCCTGGTTCTGGTGACCGCGGTTGGCAGCCTGCATGCGGAAGGCATCAGCCTGTTGACCGATCTGGAGTATTTCAATACCAATGATACCATAACCGACAAGGAGAGCGGCAGCAAAACCGATAACCAGTTTACCCGTTTTACCCAGGTATACAACGTGGCCATGGCAAAACAGCTTTTCCCCAACCTTTCTTTCAGTGCCGGCAGTTTTTTCGAGTTCGACAAGTTGAACAATGATGCCGACGGCACGGAGACGGAGTTTCGGGAACGAACCATGCGGCCTTTTATGGAGGTGAATCTGGCCAACCCGCTTTACCGCGCCGGGTTTGTCTACCGGCGGACGGAAAAGAAAGAGAATCCCAGTGCCATGCCCACCACCAGAACGTTCATGGATGACTACAGCGGCAACTTCAACTGGCGGCCGGTGGCCTTGCCATCACTCAATATCAATTATCGCCGGAGTCTGGTTCATGATCAGCCGAAAACCGTCGACCAGACGAATGAAACCTTAAGTCTGCTCAGCAAGTATGTCTATAAAGGGGTGGAGTTTGACTATACCTACAACCGCCGGCAGGAAAAGGAGCAGCTCAGCGATGCCGGTTCACTGACCCAGATTCACAACGGCGGCATTTTCACTTCCCGGAATTTTTATGATAATCGTCTCAGACTCAGCGCTGGTTCAAGGGTTGATTACACGGAAACGGTCTTTTCCGGTGCGGGGGAAAGCCGGGTCAGGACGGCATTCCCAGGCAGTGCTTTTTACCTCCTTGATGATTCCACCCCTGTCAGCAACCTGGCTGGAGAGTTTACCGATGTCGGCGGCGCGGCACCGCTCAGCACGGTGAATATCGGCAGAAACGGCGGTTTCAACCCGGTGAGCGCCGGCCTTGATTTCAGTGTGAGAACGGAGGTTGATGCGGTCTATATCCTGCTGGAAAAAGATGACCAAAACCCGAACCTGGCGATTCCGAGCCAGATAGCCGGAATTGCCGCTTCCTTCACCTGGTCGCTTTATGCCAGTGATGATCGGGAAAACTGGACGGCACACGGTATTGCCACCGTCACCTATAACAGCTTCTACCACCGGTTTGAGATTGTCTTTGCCTCTCCGATAGATGCTCAGTATCTCAAAATTGTTGTCTTGCCGCAGGTGTTTGCCCCGGGAGAAATTCGCTTAGCGGATATTCAAGCCTTTACCACGGTTGCGGGCGGTTCCCGGGTGACGATTGAAAACCTGAACCAGTTTTATACGTTTGGCGCCGAATGGCGGCCGACAACCAGCACCAGCGCCGGCTATAATGTCAACTATCGCCACCGTGAGACAAAGCCGGATGGTGAGGTCAGGACTTCCCTGGTCAATGGTGTCAATGTCCGTCACCAGTTCAATCCGGTCTTTTCCACCACTGCCCGGCTGTTGCGCAGCGATGCCACCCAGACGGGAGAGAGTGACCTGGTCAGTTATACCTACAGCACCGCCCTGCGGGCCGATTTTTTTGATACCTTGAGGCAGTCACTGATCTACAGCGGCACCAGAAGCGATGAAGATGAGGGCAGCAGTACCACCAACGCTGTCGTTCTCCGTACCAGTGCCGATCTCTATGAAGGCTGGAGCATGAATCTTGATCTTGGCTACGCCTGGAACAGTCTTCAGGAGAGCGGTGACCAGACCAGCAAGTTTCTGCGTCTTGATACCGTGGTGGTTCCCCATAATAAACTGCATCTTGACTTTTCCTATGAAGTTTATTGGAATACCCAGGAGGATGAAGAGGACAGCACCCGTCAGAAAGGCAGCATCCATAGCTTGCTGGTCGTAACGGATACTATCAACATGACGGCGGATTATAATTTTACCGACCGTCAGGGGCCGGATAATGACTCCACTTTTTTGCAGGATTATGCCTTAAACTGGGCACCGTTCAGGGATGGTACCCTGCAGTTCTCGCTGTCCTATACCGAGTCGATCAGCTCGGAGAACAACGAGGAAAAATTCCTCTCACCGAGCATCAAGTGGCAGGTTGCCAAGGGGATGCTCATGGAACTGCGCTATAATACCGGTACCATAGAAACTGCCAGAGAAAAACTGGATACGGATAATGTTTACTGTAACCTGAGACTGTTTTATTGAGAACCATGGAAGCTGAGGAAGAGGCTGATGAAAAAAATGATGCGGACCATGACGCTGCCGGTGGTGCTTTTTTCCCTTCTCCTGTTGGTTGGCTGTGCCGCTGTCCATGAAGGGGTGTATGTCAACCAGATGGTCGATTTCGCTGCCCTGCAGAAGGTGGCGGTCATGCCGCTGCAGAATTTTTCCGAACGGGATGAAGGTGCCGAGCGGGTGAGGGACACCTTCATGAGCATGCTCCTGGCCACGGAGGCGGTCTATGTCCTGCCGGCCGGCGAAGTGGCCCGCGGCATCAGCCGGGCCGGCATCCGATCGCCGGCGACTCCTGCGGCTGAGGAGATTAAAAGCCTGAAGTCCATTCTCGGGGTGGATGCGGTGGTTACCGGCAGCCTGCGGGAATATGGGGCGGTACGCTCCGGCTCAAGCTCGGCCAATATCGTTTCGTTAAGTATCCAGCTGATTGAAGCCGAGACCGGGGCGGTCATCTGGTCCGGCTCGTCAACCAAAGGGGGGATAACGGTGACTGACCGTCTGTTCGGCGGCGGCGGCCGACCCATGAACGATGTGACCGTTGAGGTCGTCAATGACTTGCTTGACAAACTTTTTCAATAAAAGATTGTGGCTGACGGTAGTGCTGCCAGCCCTGCTGATCACCGGCTGCGCGCATCTCGATCAGCAGGCGGTGCTTACCATGGATTTTTTTGCGGTGGAGCAGGAGCATAGTAGCCCCATCGGTTTGCCTGTCATTCGCTGGAAAGCCGCTGTTTCCGGAGGCCGGGGGCGGATCAGCTATGAGTTTCGTTCCCGGATGCAGAGCGTAGAAATGCTTGAACAGCGCGGGTCCTCACCAGTGTGGGAGTGGATGCCAGCAAAGCCCGGTATCTATGAGGTGATGGTTCTGGCACGGGATGAGGCGGGGAATGAGGTGGATTCAGGCTGGTCGGCGCCTTTTTACGTTGATCAGCCGATCAGCAGGAAAAGCACCATTGCCGTTCTGCCGCTGGAGAACCTCAGTGGTGAGAAAGCTCCCCTGGAGCAGATCAGCAGTGTGATGATCAAGAAACTGGAAGATCTGGGTTTTCACCTGCTGGCTGATGAGCGGCTTGAAACATTCCGCCGGCGGCATCGCATGCGTTATGTCGGCGGCATAAACAGCAAACTTTCGCAGGCAATGCGGGACGAAGCCGGTGTCGATGCCTGCCTGATTACTTCGCTGGAAGCCTATCAGGAGAAATATCCCCCCCAAGTGGCCCTGATTGCCAGACTTGTCCAGACCGGCAGGGAGCCTGCTATTGTCTGGATGGACAGCGTGGGGATGACCGGTGAGGATGCCCCAGGCCTGCTTGGCCTGGGCCGGATAAAAAACCCTGAAAAGCTGGCGGCAAGAGCGGCCGGCCGACTGATTGATTCACTGTCAGCCAGATTGGAAAACGTTCAGCACGGCGATGAACAACCTTTTGTCAGCAGATCTCTGCCTGGGAATGGTGCCAGGCAGCTGACCGGTCCTCAAGGGGTGAAACGGCGTTATCTGCCAAAGGATTTTTTCCGTTCACCGGCTGTTGATCCGGGGAAGGTCTATCGGGTTGCCGTGGTTCCCTTTTTTGACCTTGCAGTAAGGAAATATGCCGGGCGGATTATGGCACTGCACTTTGTCAAGGAACTTCATCAGCGGGCGAATCTGGTGGTTGTGGAACCGGGGCTGGTGCGGGAAGAGCTGTTCAGATTCAGAGCCGTGATGGCAGCGGGACCGTCATTGGCCATCACTGATCTGCTCACCAGTGAGCAGTCTCTGGGTGTTGACCTGGTGCTGTCGGGAAAAGTTTTTGATTATCAGGGTGAGATCGGAACGGCCAAGGTTGACTTCTCGGTCCAGGTTTTTGAAAAATACAGCCGTGAAGTTGTCTTCGCCTCGACAACCTATGCTGCGGGTGACCAGGGGGTGTTTTTCTTTAATGTCGGCAGGGTTCGTTCAGCGCACAATCTCTCGGATGAGATGACCAGGGCTGCCGTGACAACGATGATGAGCCCGTAGATTGATGGTAACTGAACGGCCCGGAATGTGGCTCAGTAATACCGATCGCCGAAGTGGGGACAGGTTTTAAACCTGTCCCCCGCAGGTGATTAGCGGCGGACACCTCGGAACCGCCCATGGACGGCCGGCGAGAATGAGCGAGAGCCATGCCGGAACATCCGGAGAAATTTCTTTCAGCTGTTTGTAGGGCAGCTCAGAACGTTGCGCCAATAGTAAAAGTAACGGTGATGGTTAAGGAAGGAATGACAGGTGATCTGATGAAATCAGTGAAAAACGCAGTGCTGGCATGGGGTAGTGTCCTGGTGATCATGTTGTCGGTGGCTCCGGCATTCAGCCAAGCTCCCCGGGGGGAGATGGCCGGCGCCGCGGTGGTGGAAGGCGGCCAGCATATTTCGCTTGAAAGGCTGCTGGCGCTTCGTATACCTCTTTTTTCCCCTCATTTTGCCGAGACCCCGGTTGCCCTGGTCAACGATGAACCGATCAAGATGTGGGAACTGGCGCGGGCACTTGTCTCCCGTGACAGCGATGCCGGAGCCGGGGAGGGTGAGGCAATCCTTCAGGATCTTCTTGGACGGCTGATCAATATCCGGCTTATTGTCCAGGAGGCGAGAAATATCGGTTTGGACGAAGCGGAGAGCATGCAGGCTCTGTTTGCCGATTTTACCAAAAAAAGTCTGCTGCAGGAGCTGATTGACAACCAGATGAAGGACCTTGCTCCCGATCCTGACGAGGTGGAAGACCTTTACCGGCAGATGTCCCGCGAGGTGCAGATTCATACCCTGATTTTCAAACGAGCCGAAGACGCTGCTGAATTGCTCGAGGAGAGTGCCAAAGGAGTTGCTTTTGAACAGCTTGCGAGCACATATATTGCTGACGGCAAGGCAACCGACGAGCATAATGACGCGTTCATGAAGATCAGTGACCTGCTGCCCCAGGTAGGGGAGGCCGCCTACACGATGAAACCCGGTGAGGTCAGCAAACTGTTTCGTGCCCCGAAGGGCTTTGTCCTTTTTCAGCTTCGTGATGTTCGTTTTGTGGCCGACCCACAGGTGCAGGAGAAAGCCAGACAAATTGTCTATGAGCGCCTCAAGAAGAAGCGGGCCAGAGAATACAGTGATGAACTGATCGAAAAGCATGCAGTCATCGATGAAGAACTTTTTGAACAGCTCGATTTTGAGCAGGATGTTTCGGATTCCGTCAAAGAAGGAGAGAAAAAACCGGCTGATTTTGGCAAATTGCTGCAGGATCAGCGTGTCCTGGCCACCATCCGTGGCGGGGAACCGGGCACCATTACCGTGGCGGACCTGGCCAGGGAGTTGAAAGGGCAGTTTTTTCATGGTGTTGACAAAGCCGTCAAGTCGGGAAATATCAACAGTAGAAAAATTATTATTTTTTCCAACATGCTTTTCAAAATAACCGGCGACCTGGAAGCCAGGCTGCTGAAACTTGATCAGGAGCCCCGCTTTCGTTACACTTTACATGAATTTGAGCAGTCAACCCTTTTCGGTGCTTTTGTAGACAAGGTGGTGGCGCCGGAGGTGAAGCTTGTCGAGGCTGAGGTAAGGCAGGTCTATGACGATCATCTGGATGAATACTCTTCCCCGGTGATGCTGCGGATCAAAAGCCTTGTTTTTGCCAAAAAGAAGGATGCCGACCATGCGTTTGATCGTCTTCACAAGGGGGCGGATTTCAGGTGGGTTTCGGGCAATGCCGTCGGCCTGGTTGACAAAAGCTCGCCGGGGGTCCTTGATTTTGAAAGCCAGCTGTTAACGTTGTCCACTCTGCCAGAAGGCCTGCGACAGCTGGTTAAGGAGCCCCGCCAGGGGGATTCTTTCATCTATGCCGCTCCCGGCGGCGACCTCCACTATGTGCTGTTTCTGGAGCAGGTATTTCCTCCCCAGGTGCAGCCTTTTGACAAGGTGAAAGCTCCCATCGCCAGGAAGCTTTATAATGAAAAAATCAAGCTGGCGGTTGATGAGTGGCTTGCCAAGCTGAAAGATGCGTATGAAACCCGGATTTTCATAACTGCCGTTGATGAGTAATTTTCCTTTTACCGCGGCGTGGTGCCCGTCGTCGGGATGGTTCCCGATACCGGGCTGTAATTGACAACCATCAGGATACATGGCGCAATTATGAAGCATATTCGAGGAACGGACAGATGCAGGATGTTGGTGGCCGCCATTCTCTGTTGTGGCGTGTTGTTTCTGGCCTTGGCTCCTTCAGCCGCTGCCAAGAAAAGGACGTTTAAGAAAAAGGAGTGTATCGACTGCCATGACACGTTTGCCAAGCAGTACCTGTCGAAGAAAAATGTTCATGCCGTGGTCCGGGAACAGCAGTGTGATGACTGCCATCTGCGCCACGGGATAGTGCCGAAACTGCTGCTGAAGGAGGAAGGCAACGAACTCTGCTACCGTTGCCACAAAATTGAGGCTCTCCAGCTGGATCAAAAGGTGGTGCATACCGCCTTGCGGCGGGGAAAGTGTGTCTCCTGCCATGACCCCCACGCCTCCGATTCACCGGCACTCCTGTCAGCGGTTGGCAATGACATCTGTTTCCAATGCCATCAGCAGGACTCCTTTTCGGGCAAGGTTGTTCATGGTGTGGTTGAGAAGGAAGGCTGCCGGGCCTGTCATGATGCCCATGGTTCGGCTGAAAAAAACCTGCTGGTCAAACCGCCGGCTGAGCTTTGCATCTCCTGCCATGAACCGAAAACCGAGGATTTCCGGCATGCTCATGGTGGCTACCCCGTGGCAACCGGCTCGTGTACCGTTTGTCATTCCCCCCATGCGTCTGATCAGGGAAAGCTGTTGAAAGCCAGTGTTCATGAGCCGGTGACTGCCGGTGAGTGTGATGCCTGTCACCAATCTCCAACGTCAGCAGATCCTTTTGCCACTACCGCCGATGCCCGGGAACTCTGCCTCACCTGTCACGAACGAAGCGATTTGATGGGTGACGGCACGGTTTCGCATGCTCCCTTTGCCGACGGCGATTGCCTTTCCTGTCATGATCCTCATACGGCTGCCAACCCTACGCTGCTTATTGCTCAAGGCAATCAGCTGTGTTTTTCATGCCACGAAAATACCGGGGTGAAAGTCCTGCATCCCCATGCTCCCATTGAGGGTGAGCGGGGCTGTCTTGCCTGCCATGCCCCCCATGCCGGCCGGCACAACGGTCTCCTGGACCTGGCCGGCGGCGATCTTTGTTTCAGCTGCCATGAACAGATCAAGGACCGTGGCAAGGGGTTGCAGCATCAACATGAACCGTTTGTCGACCAGGAGTGCAGCGCCTGTCACAATTCCCATGGTTCCAATGCGGCCAACATGCTTAATAATCGTACCGATGCCGTCTGCTATTCCTGCCATGTCGAACTGGAAAGCGAGTTCCAGCTCAGTGCCACCCATGAGCCGGTCAGGAAAGGCAACTGTACCGTCTGTCACCGTGGACACGCTTCTGATTATGGCAAGCTTCTTACCACTGATGGGTCGAAGCTGTGTGCCCAGTGCCACGAAGCTATGATGGGCAGGGAGAACGCTGAAAGTCTGCACCCACCCTTCGAAGAGGCTGCCTGCCAGGACTGCCATGCCCCTCATGCCAGCAATTTCCCGGGCATGATCAGTGAAGACCAGTATTCGTTGTGTCTCGGCTGCCACGGGCAGATCAGCGATGAGCTTCAGACAGCGAAAAGTGCCCATGAACCGGTGCGCGCCGGCACCTGCACCGGCTGCCACAGTCCCCACAAGGCGAGCCTTGATGTGCTGATGCTGGCTCCCAGCCCTGATCTGTGCCTTACCTGTCATCAGGATATCAAGGCGCAGATGGAAACCCAGAGGGCCCATTCGCCAGCTGCCAGGGACTGTCTCCGCTGTCATCAGCCCCATGCGGCTGCTGAACCGGCTCTGCTGAACAATCCCCAGCAGGTTTTGTGCGCCGAATGTCATGAAGCTGATGCCGAAACTTTCAAGCGGGCCCATCTCCGAATTGAGGCGTCAGCCATGGACTGCATGAACTGTCATGCCCCCCATGCTTCAAAAGATCCGAAATTTTTCAAATCAAACGTGCATGCTCCCTTTGCGTCAAAGTCATGTGATGCCTGCCATATCGCAGAAAAAGAGTAACGGAGGACAGAGTGAAAGTACGCTATCTCTTTCTTATGATGACTGTTCTGGTGCTGCCGCTTCTTCTGGTTCCGGCTGTCGTGGATGCCAAGGATAGCATGAAACTTAAAAGCGGCGCCAAGGGCAAGCTGTGCCTGGAATGTCATGAGGGTTTCAGGGAGAAACTGAAGAAATCTCATGTCCATACCCCCTTGGCGGAAGGTGAGTGCACCGGCTGTCACAACCCCCACACCTCCTCGCATGAGCTGCTCATGGCGGCCGAACCGAAGGATATCTGCTACCAATGCCATGAGCGCATGGTTCCTGAAGGGGCGGCCAGTGCTCACCAAGTGGTGGTTGATGGCCAATGTACTACCTGCCATGACCCCCATGCAGCCGATAACCGGATGAACCTCATCCGGTCGGGAAGTGAACTCTGCTATGGCTGCCATGAAGAACTGGGGCGCAAGGTTAGTGACAGCAAGTTCCAGCATTCGCCGGTCAAAAAAGACTGCCTGAAATGCCACAACCCCCATGCTTCCAGCGAGCATCCTGCTTTGTTGGTGAAAAGCGTGCCGGAGCTGTGCAAAACCTGTCACCAGACGGATAAGACGACTTTCAAAAACCTGCATGCAAATTATCCCGTGGACCAGGCCGACTGTACCTCTTGTCATGATACCCATGGTTCCAGCCAGGCTGCCATGCTTTATGATAATGTCCACCAGCCGGTCAGCAAGGGAATGTGCAAGCAATGCCATGCCGCTCCTGATGCTGCCGAACCGCTGAAGTTGAAACAGGCCGGTTATGAGTCCTGCCAGGGGTGCCACTACGACATGGTGACCGATACCCTCAACCTGAAGCGGATTCACTGGCCGGTGGTCGATGGCAAAGGATGTCTGAACTGCCATACCCCCCACGCGTCAGCGACCGGCAGCCTGCTGCTGAAGCCTCAGAAAGCCTTGTGCGCCGGCTGCCATACCGATACCATGGCCCGACAGGAGCGCTCATCAACCAAGCATCCGCCAATTGACGAGGGCAACTGTACCGCCTGCCATGCCCCCCATGGTTCCAATAACCAGTTTATCATGACCCGGGCGTCGGTGATGGATGTCTGCGGCGACTGCCATGATTGGCAGACCCATTCATCCCATCCCATCGGGGAAAAAGTTGTTGATCCCCGCAACAAAAACAGTACTGTCCAATGCTTAAGCTGTCACCGCTCTCACGGAACCGAACACAAACATTTTCTCTATTTCGCGACAACCAATGAACTGTGTATCCAGTGTCATGCAGGGTATCGGAGATAAAACCATGAAAAAAACCTTTCTCCTGTTTGTCGGTCTTTTGCTGCTGGTTGTTTGGGGCCACTCTTCTCCTGCCCACGGGGCAAAAATCCGCTATCTCGCTTCGGTGTATGGTGACCGGCAGGGAGCCGGGCTGAAATATCCGGAGGGTGTCGCCTGTACCGAAAATCTCTTATTTGTTGCCGATACCGGCAACAGCCGGGTTGTGCGTTATTCGTATGAGGGGCGGGTAGTCACCGGTCAGGCCGAGTATGCACTGCCCAATACCTCCCCCATCAAACTGGAGGTGGATTCCCGCGGCTATCTCTATGTCCTCGACGGCCGTGAGCGGCGGATTATTCTTCTGGGAACGGAGGGCAACGTTGAGGGGTATTTTTCCCCTAAGGGGGTTCCCGGCGGCGGGCAGGTGGTTCCCAGAAGTTTTGCCGTTGGTCATGATGACTCGGTTTACCTGCTGGATGTTTTTTCCCGGTCGTTGCTGGTTCTGGATCGGACAGGTCAGTATCAGCGGCAACTCCCTTTTCCCGGGGATATCGGGTTTTTTTCCGACGTCGCCGTTGACCGCCAGGGAACAGTTTACCTGCTTGACAGTGTAGCGGCTGCCGTTTATGTGGTGCCGGCCAATGTCGGCGAGATCAGCCTGTTGAGTTCAAACCTGCGGGAATACGTAAATTTTCCAACCAACATGACTGTTGACCGTCATGGAGTTCTCTACTTGGTTGATCAGCATGGCGGCGGTCTTGCCCTGCTGAATAAGGACGGCTCATTCCTTGGCCGCAAGCTGAGTATGGGATGGAATGAAAGCCAGCTCTCCTACCCGGCCCAGATCTGCATCAGCGGCGGGGGCAGTATCTTTATCGCCGACCGTAACAACAGCCGGGTCCAACTGTTTTCTCTCGAAGAAAAGTGATCCGGGCAGGAGTTTAGTCGCGTCCTAGCCTGGAGTGTGGTCTGCAATCGTCCCATCTTTAGGTCATTTACAACCGTATGCCTGCTATAGTCGAGCTGGTATGCGGTTTTTTTATGGCAAACGGTGGTGGCTCCGGCTTTTTTGTAAAAAAAAAAGACGCAGGCCGGACGGCATGATATACTTTTTTTGAAAAGCTCGACTTCATTTCACCTCTGTTTCTTGAAGGATGAAGAATGCGTCTGGCTGTCCCTATCGTGCTGTTGCTCCTTACCTGTTTTTTGCTGCTATCTCCGGTCCTGGTGTCCGCGGCATCCCTTGTCATCCGGATTGAAGGGATCGAAGACGCCCCTCTGGAAAACGTCACCAAGGCACTGGTGTTGCCGGCTGCCCTCCAGCGTGATGATGCTGAGCTCAAACCCCTTTGGCGGCGCCGCTTGGTTCGGCAGGCGCCTGAAAAGGTTCGCCTGGCCCTTGAACCCTTCGGCTATTATCATGCGGTGGTTAACGTCCGTCTCAACGAGCAGGCCAGTCCGCCCCAGCTTGAAGTAACCATCGTGCCGGGGGATCCGGTACGCATCATCCGGCAGCAGATCGAGATTGAAGGTAATCGTGAGCTGCTGGCAACGGCCATAAGCTCGTTTCCTCTCCATGAGGGGGATATTTTCCGCCATGATCTCTATGAACAGGGGAAGTCCCAGCTGTTGGGCTTGGCAGTCGATCATGGTTATCTGGATGCCGAATTTCGCCGCCACCAGGTGGTCGTGGACCCTGATGCCCTGAGTGCGTCCATCAACCTGCTGCTGGTTACCGGCGAACGTTACACCATCGGCAAGGTCCATTTTTCCGGGGCATCCGACTATCCGGAGAAATTTCTTGTCCGCTATCTCACCGTCCGGCCGGGAAGCTTTTTCTCCTATGCCCAACTGGGCAAGTCCCGGCAGAACCTGCTGGACAGCGACCGTTTCCGGGAGGTTGTCATCCAACCCCGCAAGGAGGAGGCTGTCGATGGCCAACTGCCGGTGGAGATTGTCCTTGATCCATCCCCCCCACGCCGGCTGCGGCCGGGGATCGGCTACGGCACCGATACGGGTGCCCGGCTCAGTGTCCGCGGCCAGGATCTCAATCTTCTCCACCGGGGCCATGAACTATACGGTGACCTGCTTATTGCTCAGCTGCGGCAGGATATCAGCTTCTCCTACATCCTGCCGGCCAGCCATGATATCAATACCATGACCGCCCTTCGCGGCGGCTATCGGGCCGAAAATCTCAAGAGTTATGATACCCGCTACGCCTATGCCGAGGCTGAACAGCTTTACGGTTTGGGGCCCCAGAAAACCGGCTCGTTCTTCCTCCGTTTTCTCTCGGAACGTTCTGATCTCAGCGGCGATAGTGTTTCCTCCGAACAGCTCATCCCCGGCATTCGTTACCGCCAGTCAAAGCTCGACAACCCGGTCAGGCCCTCAAGGGGCTATCGGTGGTCGGTGGAAGGTCGTGGTGCCGTTGATCTGGTTCTTGCCGGCCTGCCGGTGCTCCAGGTGCTTGGCGATCTCCAGGTTATTCAGCCGCTGCCCTGGGAGAGTCTGCTGCTACTGCGGGGGGCTGCCGGTTCCACGCTGCAGAAGGATGCCTTTCAGGATCTGCCGGCGTCACTGCGGTTTTTCACCGGCGGCGACAATTCGGTGAGAGGCTACGCCTACCAGTCCCTGGGACCGACCAACGGCCAGGGAGAGGTTGTGGGCGGCCGGCATTTTCTGGCCGGCAGCATCGAGGTCGAGCGGCGGGTGGCCACGGATTGGGGATTGGCTGCCTTTTTCGATATGGGCAATGCGTTTGACGACTTCACCCGGATCGATGCCAGAAAGGCGGCCGGCATCGGCATCCGCTACTACACACCCGTCGGCCCGGCCCGGCTTGACATTGCCCGGACGATTGCCGATCCTGATTCCCGTTTTCGCATTCATATTGGTTTGGGGGTAAGCTGGTGAAAAAGGTGGTTATCATGCTGCTGGTGGTGGTTGTTGCCGGGCTGGCTGGCGCGGGAGGCTGGTTTGCCTGGCTGGCCGGCAGCATCAACGGCAACCTCTACCTCATGGAACTCTGCTCACGATTTACACCGCTGGAGGTGGAGGCGCATATCAGCCGGCCGTTGACCAGCGGATTGCAGGCAGAGGGCTTGCGGGTTCGCTGGCCGGCAGGAACCATGAAGGTGACGCGGCTTGCCGTTGACTGGCAGCCGCGGGCGTTGATGAAACGCCGATTGCTTATCAATCACCTGGAAGTGGATGGTGTGGAGGTGACTATGGTTCCTGGTGCTGATGAACCCCAGCACCGGGGCGAGTTGTCTCTGCCTGTGCTTCCTGCCATTCCTTTTGACATTGAACTGCGGCAGCTGCGGCTCAGTAATCTCACTGCTTCTGCCGGATCAGGGAAGCCGCTATACCTTGCCGCCCTTTCTGCCAGCCTGTATGCGGCCGGAACAGCCATCAACCTGGATAATTTGGAGATCCGGCGGCATAGTGGTGGCGAGTGGATAGCGGGGAATTGCCGGTTTGAACTGCAGGACCATGGTCCGGCGATCCTGGTCGACCTGAAACTGGCATCGGTTAATCTTGCCGCGGAAATCGGTCTTGCCACTAACCTGAACGGCACAGTCCGGGGCCGGGTTGAGAGGGAACGCTATCGCTTTGATGTTGATCTGCAGAACGCTATTGACGACTGGCAGCAGGCAAGCCTGCAGGCCGTGATTGACGGCAACCTGCAAGGACTACAAATGATGGATATCTCTGCCAGAGTGCTGAATGGTATGGTTGCCGGTGATCTGGATATTTCCTGGGAACAGGGGCTGCGGTTGGCCGGCAGATTAACCGGCAGGGATGTGGATCTGTCCGTACTTGGGAAAAATATGGCCGGTAGCCTGAATTTCACTGCTGATGGTGCCATGGCCAAAAGTGACGATGGCCTGGTCGCCCATTGGGATGTCACGATTGCTGAGAGTATCCTCCAGGGCCGTCAGTTTGCGGGTATTTTTGCCGGTAGTTGGCAAGAACATGATCTTACGATAGCCAATCTTGATTTCTCCGGTGAGGGTATCCACCTCAGCGGCCATGGGCGCTTGGGCCGGCGGGTTGAGGTAGCACTGGCAGTGGACGACCTTGATCGGCTGGTCACCGGCGGGCATGGTTCACTGAACTTCGGCGGCTGGTTTTCCCGCGTGGATGAAGACGTTCGCGGTCAACTGGACGGTGATTTTGCTGGGGTTATCTTCCATGATATTGCGGCTGCCAGCGGCAAGGTCCGTCTTTCCTGGCCCGGGGGGGGCATGGCAGCCGGCAGACTGGAGTTACAGACTGACAGCGTGAGGACACAAGGGGTTGCCTTGGATACGCTGTGCTTTTCAGCAGTCGGGCGGCCTGCCGACCATGCTCTGACCCTGACCACCGGCTGGGCCGGCGGTAATCTCAATCTTGTGGGTGCTGGCGGTTGGCAAAAAGACAGGTGGGCTGGAGTGCTGCAACAGTTTATCGGGCAGGAAGAACATACGGGTGCCTGGCGGCTGTCCGAGCCGGTTGCCGTCAGTGCCGGCAGTCAGTCACTGCAGCTGGGTGATTTTGTCATCGAGGGAGAGCGGGGCTGGCGGCTGCAGGGCAGGGCGGATCTCCAGCTAGCTCTGGAAGTCTACCATGCCAATCTTGCCTGGGATAATCTTTCTCTTTCGCTGCTGAAACCGCTGGCCGGGGCATGTCAACTGGAAGGCAAGACCCATGGCCTCCTCCGGCTGGACAGCGAAGGTGACGGCCGGCTGACTGTTGATCTGCAGTCAGAGGGAGATCCCTCGATAACTGCCGCTGGTAGCACCTTTGCGTTCAGTAGCGCTACCCTGCGGGCCTCCTGGAACGAAGAGGGACTGCGGGCTGAGGCTCTTCTGCGGCCATCTGCCGGTGGCCAGATCAGGGCTGATCTGCAGTCGCCGGATCCCGCCCATCCCGGTTTGCCGGCCCAGTGTGACTTTGATGTGAACTGGGAAAATCTGCCGGTGGCGGAGGTGGCCGCATCAATCATCTCCGACGTCCAACTCTCCGGGCGCTGGCAGGGCAGTCTGCAGGGAAACTGGCGGGGAACATCGGCGTCCTTCTCGCTCACCGGCCGCAGCTGGATCGATGATGGCGAGCTGGTATGGCAAAGCGATGAGCGCCAGGTGCGGGCCGGTCTGCGAAAGGCTGAGGTGAACCTGGACTGGCAGGCTGCCATGGCCAGAACAGAGGCCGTTGTTCTGCTTGCCGGCGGTGGTCGGCTTGCCGGCCGGCTGGAGCTGCCCCTGCCGGCACGGCTGCCTCTGGCTGCTGCCGGTGACCTGCCGTTGACCGGGGATCTTGCTTTTTCTCTGGCGGAGCTGGGACTCGCCGGGGTGTTGTTTCCGGGGATGGTTGACGAGGTGCGCGGCCGGCTGGAGGGAGAGCTGCAGGTTGGCGGCAGGGTTTCCAGCCCGGTATTGACCGGTCGCTTTTCCCTGCATGATGCGGGCGGTGTGATTCCCGATGCTGGACTTCGTATTGAAGCACTGACCCTGAAGGGCAGTCTGGCAGACAACCGGCTGGTCCTGGAACAATTGCATCTTACCTCGGGCGGCGGCGCCCTTGACGGCAGCGGTGTGGTGGAACTGGCCGGCTGGCTGCCGGAAAAATGGAATTTTGCCGTCCAGGGCGACCGGGTCCTGGTGGTGGATCTGCCGGAATGGTCGCTGCTGGTCAGCCCGAACCTGAAAATATCCGGCAGCCCCGATGGCATCCATGTTGACGGTGATATCCTGGTGCCGTCCATGATGCTTACCGGGGTTGCTGCTCAAACCGTTGGCCCCAGTTCCGATGTTGTGCTGGTTGGTGGCCAGGAATTGACGGCACCACCCCGGCCGCAGATCAACGCCAATATCAGGATTACCCTTGGTGACAGCGTCGTGGTCAAGGCGCAGGGACTGGATGCGCGTCTGGAAGGGAAGATTGCCGTCAGCAATGACCGGAAGGGGCGTTATGTCGGTGAAGGGGAGATCCGGATTGCCAAGGGGCGCTATGCGGCCTACGGCCTGCAGCTGCCGATTTCCCGCGGCCGCTTCATGTTTGCCGGCGGCCCGGTGGAGGAGCCGTTGATTGATGTGCTTGCCGAACGGGTTGTGGGCGATGTGAAAACCGGGATGTTGATCAGCGGCACACCGAGGAACCCCATGATGAAACTCATTTCAACCCCGGTCATGCCGGATGCAGACATCCTCTCCTATCTGGTCCTTGGCCGACCTGTCGGAGAGGCAGCCGGTCAGGAAAGTGCACTGCTGGTGGCTGCCAACGCCCTGATGGCCCGCGGCGAGTCGGTGGCGTTGCAGGAACAGCTCAAGCGGCGGCTGGGTATCGATGTTCTGCAGGTGGAAAAGGGTAACGGCGGGGTGGAGGGCTCCATGGTTACCATCGGCAAGTACCTGACCCCCGACCTCTATCTGAGCTTCGGCCAGTCGCTGTTTTCGCCGGTGAGTCTCACGACGCTCCGCTACCGGCTGGCTAAAAGCTGGGAGCTGGAATCCCAGCTCGGCACGGTCAGCGGCGTTGACCTTTCCTACCGGCTGGAATTCTGGTGATTGAAATCACTGGATGTCGCCTGTTTCTATGACGGTGACCAACCGGCAAAGAAAATCCCTGGACGAGTCAATGCTGTATGACGTATTCTTCCATGATAAGATATAAGCACACATGTATTGTTGTAACACCAGGTGAAAGCATCTGAAAGGAGAACTACATGCATCCTTTACGCTACCTGCCCCGACCGGTTCCTGAGCCATTGGCCGGGCTGGTGGACCTGGCCCTGGACCTGCGCTGGAGCTGGGATCACCATGCCGACCGGTTGTGGCAGCAGATGGATGTTGAGCTCTGGGAGTCGACCTGTGATCCCTGGCTCATCCTTGAGAGCGTCTCCCAGCAGCGGCTCGAAGATCTGGCTGGAGATCAGGCCTTCATTGCCCTCCTCCGCGAGCAGGTTGCCGTCCGTCGGGAGTATCTGGAGCGGCAACCATGGTACAGCCGTATCCATGGAGCTGACACCTCCCTAGGAACAGTGGCCTACTTCAGTATGGAATTCGGTTTGAGCGAAGCGCTGCCCATCTATTCCGGCGGCTTGGGGGTGCTTGCCGGGGACCTGCTCAAGACGGCCAGCGATCTCGGCGTGCCGCTGGTGGGGATCGGCCTGTTGTACCAGCAGGGCTATTTTCATCAGGTGATTGACGCCTCGGGGCAACAGCTGGAGTTTTATCCCTTCAACAATCCGGCCATGCTGCCCGTTCTCCCTTTGCGTGATGCCACTGGTGGCTGGCTGCAGATTGTTTTGGATCTGCCTGGCAGGATACTTCATCTGCGTGGCTGGGAAGCCCGTATTGGCCGGGTTTCCCTCTATCTTCTGGACAGCAATGATCTGCGCAATGCCCCGGGCGATCGGGGGATTACCAGTGGGCTGTACAGTGGTGGCCCGGAATTGCGGCTCCAGCAGGAGATGGTCCTGGGAATCGGCGGCTGGCGGCTGCTGGAGGCGCTGGGCGTCAACCCGGATATTTGTCACCTGAATGAAGGGCATGCCGCATTCGCACCCCTGGAACGTGCCCGCAGCTTCATGGCGGACAATGGCTGCAGCTTCCATGAGGCGCTGCGGTGCACCCGCAGCGGCAATCTGTTTACCACCCACACCCCGGTGGCGGCGGGATTTGACCATTTTGCGCCCGAACTGGTTACCCAGTACCTGCAGGCCTACGTGGCTCGGCTGGGGATATCGGTGGAGGATCTCCTGACCTTGGGGCGGGCTTCCAATAACGACCCGCTGGAACCGCTCAATATGGCGTACCTGGCCATGCGTTGCAGCGGCGCGGTCAATGGGGTCAGCAGGTTGCATGCGACCGTTTCTCAGGAAATTTTCCAGCCCCTTTTTCCCCGCTGGCCGGTGGCCGAGGTTCCGGTGGGCTATGTGACCAACGGTGTCCATGTTCCCTCCTGGGACTCGGCGGCCGCCGATGCCTTGTGGACTGCGGCCAGCGGTCGGGAGCGTTGGCTGGGTGATCTGCGATCTCTGGAGCAGGCTGTCCATACGGTGTCTGACGAGGAACTTTGGCGGACCCGCACTCAGGGCCGTCAGGCCCTGGTGCAGGCGGTTCACCGGCGCCAATGCCGCCAGGAGGCGGCGTGTGGCTATGCCGAGGTCCAGTTTCCCGAGGTTCTGGATCCCAACATCCTTACTCTCGGTTTTGCCAGGCGCTTTGCGGCCTATAAACGTCCCGATCTTTTGCTGCACGATCCCCAGCGGCTGACACGTCTGCTCATCGATACCAGGCGGCCGGTCCAGCTGGTCATTGCCGGCAAAGCCCATCCCCAGGACCAGGTTGGCCGCCGGCTGATCAACCGGTGGGTGGCCTTTGCCCGCCAACCGGCGGTCCACGGCCGGGTGGTTTTTCTGGAAGATTACGATCTTGCCCTGGCAACCGATCTGGTGCAGGGGGTTGATGTGTGGATCAACACCCCCCGGCGACCCTGGGAGGCCAGCGGTACCAGCGGCATGAAGGTGTTGGTCAATGGCGGCCTCAATGTGTCGGAACTCGATGGCTGGTGGGCCGAGGCCTGGTCGCCGGAGGTTGGCTGGGCCCTGGGCGACCGGCGTGAGCATGACGCCGATCCGGCATGGGATGCCGCCGAAGCGGATGAACTGTACCGGCTGCTGGAGGAGGAAGTGGTGCCGGAATTCTATGAACGTAATGAGAATGGCCTGCCGGCGGCCTGGCTGGCCCGCATCCGTAAGAGCATGGCCAGACTGACGCCCCGTTTTTCCAGCAACCGGATGCTGCGGGAGTACGTCGAGGACTACTACCTGCCGGCGGCGGCTGTAGTAAAAAACCGCTGTGCCGACGGTGGCGCGTTGGGCATCAGCCTGGAGTCCCGCCTTGTCCTGCTGACCCGCCACTGGAACAGCTTGCGTTTTGGGACAGTGACTTCCCGTGCCGACGGTGGCGCGCTGGAGATTGAGGCGCAGATCTATTTTGATGATATATCTCCCGATCTCCTGGAGGTTGAGCTCTATGCCGAGCCGCTGGCGGCGGACGATGCCCCGGAACGCATTCCTATGGCGCAGAGCCGTTCGCTTCCCGGCGCCGTCCAGGGCTTTGTGTATCGTGCGGTTGTGGGCTGCCGGCGGCCTGCGGAACACTATACCCCCAGGGTTATGGCGGCTGCTGATGGCCTTGCCGTTCCACTGGAGGCTCCCTGGATTCTATGGCAGCGGTAAGACCGGCATGCTGGATTGCTTGCCAGGGCGTCTGGCCACAATTCCTCGGTTTTCGGCGGTGCCTCAGGTTGGTTGCCTGAAGTGGAGTAGTCAGTGAACGTTGAATGGGTCAAGAAAAATGTGGTTCCCTGGTTTGGCCTGGCCATGTTCATGGCCGCTCTGTGGCTGTTGCACCGGCTGCTTGGCGGCCACCACCTGGCTGATGTTCGCCTTGAAATCAGGCTGATTGCCACCAACCGTACTGCCGCTGCGGTGGGCTTGACCATGCTCAGCTATCTGACCTTGACCTTTTATGATCAGTTGGCCACCATTTACCTCCAGCACCGCCTGCCAAAAAGAAAAATCACCCTTGTTTCTTTCATCAGCTATGCGTTCAGCAATAATATCGGCTTGTCGCTCTTCACTTCCGGGACCATCCGCTACCGCTTCTATACCGCCTGGGGTTTTTCCAGCGAGGAGATCAGCCGCCTGATTGTTTTCACTACGGGAACCTTCTGGCTGGGCATTCTGACGGTGGGCGGTTTTCTGTTTGTCTTGGAACCTCCAGCGCTTACCAATCTGTTGCCTTGGCTGTCCTTCAAGTCCGCACGACCTCTGGGGTTGCTCTTCGGCGGTGCAGTGCTGGCCTATCTCGTGGCAGCTATCCGCCGTCCCCGCCCCCTGCAGATAAGGGGCTGGCAATTTCCGCTGCCGCAGGTGAAGATTGCCGCAGCCCAACTGGTCATCGGCAGTCTTGACTGGCTGCTGGCCGGCAGTGTTTTGTATGTCCTCCTGCCGCCAGGCAGCGGGCTGAGCTACTGGTATCTCCTCAGCATCTACCTTTTTGCGCAGACCCTTGCTCTGGCGAGCAACATTCCCGGCGGTCTGGGGGTTTTTGAATCCCTGGTCCTGCTTGCCGCCCCCACGGTGTCTCCCGCAGCCCTTATGGGTGCTCTGCTGGTGTATCGTGGCATCTATTACCTGGTTCCCTTTATGATGGCGGTGTTGCTGCTTGGTTTCCAGGAGTTGGAACAGGGTCGGGCCCGCCTCATCAGCTCTACCCGGGTGGCGGCAAACTGGATTTCCCCTCTGGTACCTCCTTTGCTGGCGGTGGCAACCCTGATGGCCGGGGCGGTACTCCTCTTTTCCGGCGCAACCCCTGCCGTTCCTGTCAGACTTGTGCGGCTTCGCCATTTCATCCCGCTCAGCCTGCTGGAACTGTCTCATTTCCTCGCCAGCATCATCGGGGCCGCATTCCTGTTGCTGGCCAGGGGACTGCAACGCCGGTTGGATGGCGCCTGGCTGTCCACCATCATCCTGCTGGCCGTCGGTATCTTCGTATCCCTGGTGAAAGGACTGGATTATGAGGAGGCGGTGCTTCTCGGGCTGCTGTTGGTCATTCTGCTGACCTGTCGACGGCAATTCTACCGGCATTCCTCCCTTTTCAATGAACCGTTGACCATGGGCTGGCTGGTTTCCATCATCATGGTTCTGGCTGCGGCAATCTGGCTGGGATTTTTCTCCTACCAGCACATTGCTTATTCGGACAGCCTCTGGTGGCAGTTCGCTTTCCATGCGGAAGCGCCGCGCTTTCTCAGGGCCCTGGTGGGTACGGTCACCCTGCTCTTGCTCTACGCCATTGCCCGGCTTCTGGCGCCTGGGAGCAAGGTGTCCATTAATATGCCGGGGACGGAAGAACTGTCAGCGGCAGCAGTGGTTGTCAGGTCATCGCCTTGCAGTGAGGCCAACCTTGCCCTGCTGGGGGATAAGAGGCTGCTGTTTGACCATTCAGGCACCGGCTTTATCATGTATGGCATCAAAGGGCGCAGCTGGATAGCCATGGGTGATCCCGTGGGGGCGGAACCGGCGGCGGCCGAGCTTGTCTGGTCTTTTCGAGAACTGGCGGAACGTCATGGGGGCTGGCCGGTGTTTTATGAGGTCGGCAGCGGCACTCTGCATCGCTATCTCGATCTGGGTTTGACGCTCTTCAAAATCGGCGAGGAGGCGAAGGTGCCGCTGGCCGAGTTTTCCCTGGAAGGCTCACATCGCAGTGAACTGCGTTATATCCAACGGCGGCTCCAGAAGGAGGGTTATAGTTTTGCCGTCATCGATTCCAGCGAGGTAGATGCCTTGCTGCCTGAATTGGGCAGGATTTCAGACAACTGGCTACAGAGTAAGCATACCCGGGAAAAGGGGTTCTCCCTGGGGTTTTTTGATCCCGCCTATCTCAAACGGTTTTCCGCCGCCCTGGTGCGCCGTGACGAAAAGATTGTCGCCTTTGCCAATCTCTGGGAAACTGCTGGCAAAGAGGAGCTTTCCGTTGATTTGATGCGCTATGAACCCCAGGAGGCCCGCGGCATCATGGATTTTTTATTTGTCAATCTGATGCTCTGGGGACGGGAACAGGGCTTTGGCAGCTTCGTGCTGGGGATGGCCCCCCTGGCAGGGCTGGAAAACCGCCCCTTTGCCCCCCTGTGGAATCGGCTTGGGGCCATGATGTATCGCCACGGGGAACATTTTTATAATTTTGAGGGCCTGCGGGCATATAAAAACAAGTTTTTGCCGGTCTGGGAGCCGCGCTATCTGGCTTGCCCGGGGGGGCTCTCCCTGCCCATGGTTCTGGTGCATCTCACAACCCTCATCAGCGGCGGCCTGAAAGGCTCAATCAGCAAATAGCAAAGCCAGGAGCCAGATGTTCGCCTGGTGGAGTTATCCGTTGGTCGAGGTAGTGAAAACAACAAATACTTGGCAAAAGAGCGCGGGAACCTGTATGATGCGACGGTTGATGCCTGTAGTGTCCGGCATAGTGCCATAACCGTCCAGCCAAGTGAAAAAAGAGTCGTTGAACAATGATCATTAAAATCCTGACGGTGCTGTTCATTATCCTGGTTAACGCCTTCTTTGTCGCTGCCGAGTTTGCCCTGGTCAAGTTGAGCAGCAGTGAAGTTGCGGTGCTGGCCCGCGGCGGCAGCCGAACTGCCAAGGCGGTGGAATCAATTGTTGGCCATTTAGATGCCTACCTTTCCGCCTGTCAACTTGGGATAACCCTGGCCAGTCTTGCTCTTGGCTGGGTTGGCGAACCGCTGGTTGCCCGCCTGCTGGAGCCGGCTGTACATCTCATTGGGCTGCCGGTGGAGAAGGTGCACTATATTGCCCTGCCGCTGGCTTTCTCCCTGATCACCTTTCTCCATATTACCGTCGGTGAACAGGCGCCCAAAATATTGGCAATCCAGCGGCATCAACCGACGGCGCTGTTCGTTGCCCTGCCGCTGCTGATCTTTCGGCAGATATTCATGCCGTTTATCTGGGCCCTCAATGCCTTCAGCAACCGTCTGCTGCGCTTCGTCGGCCTGTCGGCCGACGAAGTCCACAGTGCCAGCCATACTGAAGAGGAACTGCGTCATATCCTGCTGGAATCCACCGTTGGCGGGCTGCTCAAGCCGCGTGAGCGGCGGCTTATGGAAAACGTCATGGATCTTGAAGAGAAATATGCCCGCCGCTATATGGTGCCGCGCAACCAGATTGTTTACCTGGACCTCAATGATTCCCTGGAGGAAAAACTGCGTCGGGCGGCCGATTCCGGTCATACACGGCTTCCTTTGTGTGATGGCGATATCGATCACATTGTCGGTGTCGTTCACGTGAAGGATATTTTCCAGCTGCTGGCTACTGATCGGCAGCTGGTAACGCTGCGAAATCTTTCCCGCAAGGCGGTTTATCTGCCGGAGAATATCCATCTCGATGTTCTGCTGCTGGAATTTCAGAGACGCAAAGTGCTGATGGCTCTGTTGGTTGACGAGTACGGCTCGGTATCGGGGATGATCACCCTTGAAAATGTTCTGGAAGAACTGGTGGGTCCCATTGAGGATGAATTTGATCACGAAACGCCGTTCATCATCCGTACCGGTACCCATTCCTTTGTGGTTAACGCTCTGTGCCCGGCAGATGAGGTGGCAAAAACGTGCCTGCTTGTTATACCGGATGATATAACCTCTGATACCATCGGTGGTGTTGTGGTCGAACTGCTCGGCCGAATTCCAGTTGCTGGTGAGGTCATTCCTTTGGGCAGCCATGAAATTGCCGTCAGGGAGGCCGACCAGCGTCGGGTTATCGGCGTTGAAATCCGCCCGGCGGTGCCTGCCGGCCCGGTAGCAACCCCCTCTCCTGTGTGATGGTCGGCTTCCGTGTGCCGGCAATAATCAGCCGATTTTATATGTTATAGCCCATGAAAATTCCGAAGTTTTTATCCATGACCGGCTTCGTTGGTCGGCCATCTGCACCGGGCAGGCTAGGGGCATTCATCGGGGTCTATACTCCGACGGTCCTGACCATCCTCGGGGTTATCATGTACTTGCGGTTCGGCTGGGTGGTGGGTCAGGTCGGTCTTGGCCACTCCCTGCTGATTGTCGTTGTTGCCAACGGCATTACGCTGATTACCACGCTCTCCTTGTCGGCCATTGCCACCAACAGCAAGGTGGGCATCGGCGGGGCCTATTACATGATCTCCCGCAGCCTTGGCCGGGAGGTCGGTGGTGCGATCGGCCTGCCGCTCTATCTTTCCCAAGCTCTTTCGGTCACCCTCTATGCCTTCGGGCTGGCTGAATCACTCGCCTTTGTCTGGCCGGGAATCCCTGTAGCAATCACCGCCTTTCTGATTATTATTGCGGTTTCCGTTCTTGCCCTGCGGGGAGCCGGATTCGCTTTGAAAACCCAAGTGCCGATCATGATCATGATTGGTGTTTCACTGTTGGCCCTTTTATCCGGCTCCCTGCTGCAAGGTTCGTCGGCGAACCTGACAAGCAGCAGTCCGCCAACCCACAGTTTCTGGATGGTGTTTGCAGTATTTTTCCCGGCGGTGACCGGCATTATGGCCGGACTCAGTTTGTCAGGCGACCTGGAAGCTCCCAAAAGTGCTATTCCCAAGGGAACTTTATGGGCAACCCTGACCGGATTCGCTATCTATCTGATCATTCCGCTGCTGTTGTCGTATGCCCGACCTGCCGCTGACCTGCGGGCCGAACCACTCATCTGGACCAAAATTGCAGTTTTGGGGCCGTGGCTGATCATGCCTGGTCTCTGGGGGGCAATTTTTTCGTCCGCTGTTGGTTCGCTGCTTGGCGCTCCGAGGACGCTTCAGGCACTGTCTCGTGACCGGCTTGTCCCCCGTATTTTCACCAGGGTCGATGAGAAAAACGGCGAGCCTTTGTTTGGCATGGCGGTGACCGTTGCCATTGCCGTTGCGGCGATCTTCCTTGGCGGGCTCAATGCCGTTGCCCAGGTGGTGACGATGTTTTTCCTGACCGTATACGGTACCACCAATCTGGTGGCTGCCCTTGAACAGCTGTCGGGAAATCCTTCCTGGCGGCCATCCATCGTTGTGCCCTGGTTCTTCAGCCTTCTTGGTGCACTCGGTTGTTTCGGTGTCATGGCGCTTATCAATCTGCCGGTCAGCCTGCTGGCGATCATTGTTGAACTGGCCATCTGGCTGTTGTTGAAACGCAGGGCTCAGCGTGAGTCATGGGGTGATGTGCGGCGTGACATCTATGAGGCGGTCATCCGCTGGGCGCTTGTCCAGCTTGGCCGCCATCCCATGACAGCCCGCAACTGGCGGCCCCACGTCCTGGTATTTGTCAGCAATATTGAGCAGCGTTTGAACCTGGTCCGCTTTGGTGCCTGGTTCAGCGAGGACCGGGGCGTGGTCACCGTTTGTGAACTGAAGGTTGGCGATCTCCTCGACCTGGCCATCGATACCGTTCCCCGCCAGCGGCAGATTGAAGCCATTCTCCATGCGGAGCAGATTGTTGCCTTCGGCGAGGTGAATGTGGTGCCGGACATTGAGCGAGGGATCATTGCCGTGGCCCAGGCCAACGGCATGGCCGGCATCGAGAGCAACACCATCCTGGTGGGGCTGCCCGATGAACCTGAACGCCTGGCCTCCTTTCTGCGGATTATCCGGCGGCTGGCGATTATCAACCGGTCCCTGATTATCGGTCAGGTGGCTGCATCCCTGCCAGCTGTTCCGGCGACCATCGATATCTGGTGGGGAGGCCTGCAGCGCAACGGCGATCTCATGCTGCTGCTTGCCTATCTGTTGTCCCGCAATCCCCAGTGGCATGCTGCCACCATCCGGGTCTTGAGTGTTGCCTCAAATGAGTTGATGAGGCAACAGACCCAGGCATTTCTCCAGCAGCTGATGCCGGAAATCCGGATCGAGGCGGAGATCCACATCTTTGTCCGTGAAGAGGAGATGAGCATCAAGGAGATGATTCACCGTGAGAGTGCGGCCGCCGATGTGGTACTCCTTGGTCTGGCAGTCCCGGCTGAAGACGAGATAGAGGCCGCAGCCCGGCGGCTGCAGGAGCTGGCCGCGGGACTGCCGACCTGTTTTTTTATCCATAATGGCAGCCTGTTCATTGGTGATCTGGTATCCCCTGAACAGGAGGTTGTCCAAAGCCGAATGCCGGACAGCAATCGGGAGAAGACGTGATTGCCGGTTCCGATAGATTTTCCAGCGTTGCCATATGGGGTTGCCTTGTTTTGGGATTAAAAAGGTAAGGCAGGCTGTTGACCGGGCCTTTGGGTATCAATGTCGGCGGCATCCCAGGGGCGGATAATCCCTTTGTGTTTTTCTTCGTCTGCGTTATACTGTTGGTGATTGCGGCCTTGCAGATCGTGTTTTTTCGCCCTATTCGCTGGGTGTAACCATGAACTTTGATATTATCCAGGAGATTGCCTAATGGCCGACTATCTGGTGAACCTCTGGGGTGAGCATGCTGAATTGATCATTGATCTTGGCTATAAGGGCCTGCTGGCGGCGGCGGTGCTGCTGGCCGGTTTTGCTGCCGCCCGGCTGGTCCGTCAGGCCATTGTCCAGGCGCCTCAGCGCCTCAAAAAATTTGATGATGTCCTGGTGCCGATTTTTTCCACCACCGCAACCTACTCGATCTACGCCATCAGCCTGGTTATCATCCTGGATATCTTCGGGGTCAACACCACCAGCATCATCGCCCTGCTGGGTGCCGCCGGCCTGGCTGTTGGTCTGGCACTGAAAGATACCCTGGGCAATATTGCGGCCGGGATCATGCTGCTGATTCTGCGGCCCTACCGCATCGGCGATTATATTGAGTGCGGTTCCCAGGCCGGTACGGTCAGGGAGATCGGGCTGTTTACCACCATCCTCGAAACGTTTGACGGTCTGTATGTCTTTGCCCCCAACGGCGCCATGTGGGGGACGCCGGTGAAAAATTTTACCCGCAACGGCCGCCGGCGAATGGATGTGGTTGTCGGTATTGCTTATGACGATTCCATCGACGCCGGTTTTGAGGCCCTCCGGGGAGTTATCCGCAGCGAGCCCCGGATGCTCCCTGATCCGGCGCCACAGGTGATGGTTCAGGAATTGGCTGACAGCTCTGTCAACCTCGGTCTGCGGTGCTGGACCACGGTGGATGATTTTTGGGACACCTGGTGGGATCTCAAAAAACGGGTCAAAGAGGAGATTGAAGCTGCCGGTCTGACGATTCCGTTTCCTCAGCAGGATGTTCATCTCAATCGTGAGGGAGGGCAGCGCAACCCATGAAGGCAAGATTTTACGTGGCTTTGGTTATCGGTTTGCTGGCGCTTCTTTTTATGGTGCAGAATGCCAGGGTGGTGGAGATCCGCTTCCTTTTCTGGCATTTTTCCCTTTCCCGGGCCCTTTTGCTGCTGGTGACCATGCTGGCCGGCCTGGTTCTTGGGGTCCTTTTTGGCAGCTACAGAAGTAAAGATAAAACATCACAATATTGATGGGTTGATTGTTGATGTAACCAAAACGAGGAGGCTGATATGAAAAACGTATGGATAGTGATGGTTGTCTGTTGTCTCTGGCTGGTGGTTGCCGCTGCGGTTCAAGCAGATGGCAAGGGACCGGAACAGATGGATCTGAAAGCCCGTTTTCAGGTGGAGGGCAGCAAAAAGGCGGTTATTTTCCCTCATCACCAGCATCAGGCAAAACTGGCTTGCACCAAATGCCATCCGTCGGATGCCGGTGGCCCGCTGGTGGTGACCATTGAAAACAAGTCTGGGACTGCCAACGATTTTCATAAAAAATTCTGTTGGCCATGTCATGTCGAGATGCAGGTGCCCAAGGGTAAGATGTGCATGACCTGTCACAAGTGAGTTTAAAGTCCGTATGGCGTGGAGGTAGTTGCCGAAGAGTGACCATACACGTCTTGATGTCGCATTGAGAAAGGGGAAGATCCTATGAGCATTCGGGAAAAAGGTAGTTGGAGTCCCTATCTTGCCGGGGGACTGTCGGGATTGGTTTTGGTGTTATCCGTGGCCCTGGCCGGCAAATATTTCGGCGCGTCAACCAGCTTTGTCCGGGTTGTCGGGATGATTGAGAAGGTGTTTGCCCCCGACCGGGTTGCCACGATGGATTATTTTATCAAAGAGGCTCCGGTAGTCGATTGGCAGATCATGTTTGTTGTCGGCATTTTTGTCGGTTCACTGATTGCCGCACTTATGTCGGGATCTTTTAACTGGCAGGGAGTTCCTGATATGTGGAGGGATCGTTTTGGTCCGAGCGTTGGCAAACGGGGCATTGCGGCTTTTGTCGGCGGAGCCATCGCCATGTATGGCGCCAGGCTTGCCGGTGGCTGACCAAGCGGCCACGGGCTGAGCGGGACGCTGCAGCTGGCGGTGAGTGGATATGTGGCAATGGTCTGTTTTTTCATTGGTGGTATCGTTGTTGCTAAGCTGCTGTATGGGGGAGGAAGATCATGAACACGCTGATGTATGGACTCGTGACGGGAATGTTCTTCGGCTTTCTTCTCCAGAAAGGCAGGGTTATTCGTTATGATAAGCAGCTGGGGGCATTGCGGCTGCTGGATATGACTATTGTCAAGTTTATGTTTTCGGCAATTTTGGTGGCTATGGTTGGCGTCTATCTGCTCAACGATATGGGGCTGGCGAAGTTGTCGATCAAGGCAACAGTCCTGGGCGGCAATATTATCGGCGGTCTTTTGTTTGGTGTTGGCTGGGGTTTGCTTGGCTATTGTCCGGGAACCCAGGCAGGTGCCCTGGGGGAAGGACGTTGGGATGCCATCTGGGGAATTGCCGGCATGCTGGCTGGCGCCGGCTTGTTTGCCGAATCCTACCCGTTGCTCAAAAAAACGGTCTTGACCTGGGGTGACCTGGGGAAAATAACTCTGGTGGATATTCTTCATCTTCACCACTGGCTGATTATCGCCATCATTGTGGTTGCCGTCATTGCCTTGTTCGCCTATTTTGAACGTTCAGATTTGTGACCGTGGCAGCTACATGAAGTTATAATCGTTCAACCTGGGGCGAAGAGTGATGGCGGCTGGTTGATAAGCGGCTGGCAGGCAATTGGAGCAAGGCGGCAGGATGGGGAACCTACCTGCCGCTTTGTCTGTAGACGTCTGCTTGCAGTTGTTCATGAGCTTTAATGTAGTGGTTATTGCCAATAAAAAAATCTTCTTCCTGTGGCAGAAATTTCCTTGCTTTTCATATCCTGCCCAACAAGGTTGGTCAAAGAATGTCGATGGATACCACTGTTTTCCATAATCCCGGCCTGACCATCGCTTTTTCCCTCGCTCTGGGAATGATGGCGCAGGCGCTGGCGCATCACTTGCGCGTGCCGGGAATTGTGTTGCTGCTTGCTGCCGGTGTGTTGTTCGGCCCGGACGGTATGGGTATTATTCGCCCGGAGACGCTTGGCTCTTCATTGACCATTCTTACCGGGTTTGCCGTTGCCGTCATTCTCTTTGAAGGGGGTATGAAGCTCAAATTCGGTCAGCTGAAGCGTGTCCAGCGTTCCATTCGCCAACTCATCCTTTTCGGTGGTTTGCTGACGGTGGCCGGCGGTGCGGCGGCGGCCCATTATCTTCTCCATTGGCCGTGGAAAACCGCCGTGCTGTTCGGGACATTGATTATGGTGACCGGCCCTACGGTGATCAACCCGCTGCTGAAGCGGTTGAAAGTCAAGCGGTCGGTAGCCACCGTGCTTGAGGCCGAAGGGGTTCTGATCGATGCCATTGGCGCGGTGGTGGCTACTGTCGCTCTTGAAGCCGCACTCACTCCCGAGCACGGCGGCCCTTTGGTCTGGTGCTGGGACGTGATTTCACGCCTTGGCTTTGGCGCGGTCAGCGGCGGTGTGGTGGCGCTGTTGTTGGTCGTTTTGTACCGTAAACGGCGCCTGATCCCGGTGGGTACGGAAAATGTTTTTACTCTGTCCGTCATGTTGGCTCTTTTTCAGGGGGCCAATCTGATCCTGCCGGAAAGCGGTATTGCCGCCGTGACCGTGGCTGGTATAGTTACCGGCAACGTTAGCAGCCATGCCCTGCGGGAACTGGTGGAATTCAAAGAAGAGCTGACCGTCATGCTGATCGGGATGCTCTTTGTACTGCTGGCGGCGGATGTTCGTCTGGTTCAGGTTGTCTCTCTGGGTTGGCCGGCCCTTGGTGTTGTCGCAATACTCATGTTTCTGGTGCGGCCGGTTGCCGTGCTTGCCGGCACCTGCTGTTCCAGTCTCGGCTGGAAAGAACGGTTTTTTATCGCCTGGATAGGGCCGCGGGGAATTGTAGCCGCGGCGGTGGCTTCTTTTTTTGCCGCCGCGTTCACTGAACAGGGGCTGTCCGGGGGCTACGAGCTGCGTGCCCTGGTTTTTCTGGTTATCGCTGTTACGGTGGTCTTTTCCGGCCTGACCGGAGGTCCCATGGCCGGCGCCCTTGGGCTGCGGCGGCCAAGTCAGTTGGGTTGGGTCATCCTGGGGGCCAACGCCCTGGCCCGGGGGGTGGCAAAGCTATTTATGGAAGATGGCCAGGAAATTGTTTGCATCGACGCCAATGCGGACCACTGCCAGGCGGCGGAATTTGATTGTACCCGAGTTATTTACGGCAACGGTCTTGATATTACCTATCTTCAGCGGGCGGAAATCGATATCCGCCGGGGGGCCTTGGCGCTGACTGCCAATGAAGGGGTGAACTATCTTTTTATGCAAGTAGCGAAGGGGGAGGTTAAAGAACTGCTGCTGTATACCGTGTTGAAAGCTGACAGCACCTCATTGACTGTGGAGATGCTCCATCAGGACGGCGCTGAAGAGGCCTTTGGCATGCCGATCGATGTTCCTGCCTGGGACCGCCGATTTGCAGCAAAACAGGTTGGTCTTCAGCGGTGGAAGGTTTCCCAGGAGTCGCCCGGCAATTCTGCGGGAGAACCGCTGCTGGTGGATTATTCCGGCAATGGCCTGCTTGCCGCCGCGGTCCGCAGAAATGGTGAGTTATGGCCTGTCGGTGATTCCCTGCGGGTCAAGAATGGGGATGAAGTGTATTTTTTTGTTTTTGCTCCGGAGCTCCAGGCTGCTGATGAGTGGTTGACGCGCAATGGCTGGCAGCTGCTCGACACTGTTACTGGCGATGTTTTCTCAACCTCCGCCTGCCAGCTGGTGAAAAGCCCCCGGGATGCGGAGCAGGTGTTGTGAGTTTGTCGCTGGTGAGGGTCTGCGTACGAGTTGAGTTCATGAACCCGTCAACCTGCCAGTTTGGAATAGATATGCAAGACAGACATGCTTTCGCTTTTTGTCACATTTTCAGTTGATTGGTGGTTTTTTACGGAGGGAGGATATGGCAAGGTTTTTGAAGAAGAAAGAGGCTTCTCTGGGGCAGGTTCCCGGTGAACTGGTTTTTATCGGCGAGCAGAAAGTGCAGGAGGTGACCATTCGGGTTATTGACTATGATCAAGAACACCTGAGTGAACAGTATCTGCAGGATATCGGTGATGGCATCCCCTACAAGGAAACCTCGACCGTTACCTGGCTCAACATCAACGGCCTCCATGATACGGAACTGATCAGGGAGATCGGCAATGGTTTCGGACTGCACGCCCTGGTTCTCGAAGATGTCGTCAACACCGGCCAGCGGCCGAAAATGGAGGAGTATGACGACTACCTCTTTTTTGTCCTCAAAATGATGCGCTATGATGAGGATGAGGGAAAAATCTACAGCGAACAGCTGAGCATGATTCTCGGAAAAACCTATCTGCTGACCTTCCAGGAGCGGCCGGGTGACGTTTTTGAACCGGTGCGCGAGCGGATCCGCAAGCAGAAGGGCAGAATCCGCAAGGTCGGCATTGACTATCTGGCCTATGCGTTGCTGGACACCATCGTGGACAATTATATCTTTATCGTTGAACGATTGGGGGGAAAGATCGAAGAGATCGAGGACGAGATCCTGGAAAATCCGACGCGGGATGTTCTTGCCAGAATTAATGCCTACAAGCGGGAAATAAACTACCTGCGCAAGGCGATCAGGCCGGCAAGAGAGTTTATTCTCCAACTGAGCAGGCTTGACTCAGACCTTGTTCAGGAGCAGACCATCCCTTTTCTGAAGGACCTCCTTGATCTTGCCACCCAGACGGTGGAGATTATTGACACCTACCGGGACATGCTGTCCGATCATCTGGAGATCTACAATACCGGGGTGAACAACCGGCTCAATGAGATCATGAAAGTCCTGACGATCTTTTCGGCGATCTTTATTCCTCTCACCTTTATCGCCGGCATCTACGGGACCAATTTCGAGTATCTGCCGGAGCTCCATTACCGCTACAGCTACCTGGTCTTCTGGGGGGTGCTGGTGGTGGTTGCCCTGGTGATGGTCAGGTTTTTTCAGCGCAGAAACTGGCTGTGAAACCAAGGGCTAGGCTGGTGTCAGGGGGTTCCCTTATGTGCAGGGCGGCAATGCCAGCGTTGGGTTTCTTCAGAATGTTGACGTTGTCAAAACCCTTTGCGGAATGCCCCGGGGCTTGCCCCGGGGAGTTTCACTCTACGTTGCTTTCCAAACGATCTCATACAACTCTTTTCTACGACTTTGTAAATTACGTACACTTCCCTGTTGTCGCAGTTCTTTCAGCAGATCAAGATCTAAATCAACCATCAAGGTCATCTCGGTATTTGGGGTTGCTTCAGCGGCAATAGCGTCATGGGGAAAAGCGAAGTCGGACGGCGTAAAAACAGCCGATTGAGAATACTGAATATCCATGTTTTCAATTTTCGGCAGGTTGCCGACACTGCCGGAAATTGCCACATAGCATTCATTTTCAATCGCCCGGGCCTGGGCACATCGCCGAACTCGAAGATAGGCATTTTTCGTATCGGTCCAATAAGGAACAAAAAGAATCATCATACCTTTGTCAACCAGGTGCCGAGACAGTTCCGGAAACTCGACGTCGTAACAAATCAGAATACCTATTTTGCCAATATCGGTATCAAATATCTTGATTTCACTGCCGCCTTTCAATCCCCAATATTTCGCCTCATCGGGAGTTATATGCACCTTGTACTGGGCATCCCAGGTGCCATCACGTCGGCATAAAAAAGAGACATTATATAAACTGTCATCTTTCAGGTGCGGCAAACTGCCAACTACGATGTTTATATTATATGATATCGCCATATTGATGAAACCTGATCGTATTTCATCAGTGTATTCAGAGAGTGCACGCATAGCTTCAGCGGGATTGTTCTGATCAAAATTTTTCAGTAACGGTGCATTGAAAAATTCAGGAAACAGAACAAGATCAGAATTATAGCCGGATACCGCATCAACAAAGAATTCAGCCTGTTGCAGAAAATCATCAACAGTATGAAAGGTGCGCATCTGCCATTGAACCACACCAATGCGAGGATATGATTTTCTCCCGCCAAATAATTGCTGACGCTTTTCATAGTAGATATTGTTCCATTCCATCAAGACGCCATAGGCATTGGACTCAGAGTCTTCCGGAATGTAGTTTTTCAGTATTTTCTTGATATGGAAATCATTTGCTAACTGAAACGAGAGGACTGGATCATATATCTCATTAACCTTAACTTTTTGGATATATTCAGCCGGCGACATGTTTTCTGCGTGTTCTCCATATCCAGGAATCCTGCCACCAAAAATTATGCCTTTCAGATTCATCGTTTCACATAGTTCTTTGCGTGCGGCGTAGAGGCGCCGACCGAGTCTCAATCCACGATAATCAGGGGTAACAAATACATCGATACCATACAACGAGTCGCCTCTTGAATCATGAGCGGTCATCATTCCCCCACCCACAACATCTTCATAGGTATGTCGACTTTCGAAGTCCACTGCATTGACGAGGATTGCGAGAGCAGCGGCCACTACCGTTCCTTTATCTTCGATACATATCTGTCCTTCCGGAAACGTGTCGATCAGGGCATGATATTCATCAGGCAGCCAGGCACCGCCCAAGTCCGGATAAACCTGGTCCATAATGCGCTTGATGTGTGCATAATCCTGATGGGTCAATCCGCGAATGGTTAGTTTATGTTCTTGATGTTCCATTTCTTTCATTTTGATTCAAAGCTCCCTCCAGCACGTACCAATTGATTGTGCAGTGATAGTATTCTTTTGGCACAATAGCAGAATGCTTTTTTTCCTTTAGTGCTGATTTTTATAGTTTACCATATTATCCAAGCTTTAGGTATCATTCTCTAGGTTTGGGTTGACAGTTTTTAATAATATGGGGGCCACCTCAAGGGGGAAAGTGATGTTGGTGAAAGAACAACTTCAAAGACAGCGCTGGGGGAAGTTGAAGAACAGGAACCCGCCTTTTGTGACCTCTCAGCCTTATCCAGTTGCCATGCTATTGCCGGCAAGCGTTGTAGTAATGCCGTCATGAAAGGGAAGCGGGTCTGCTACCTCCACGGCGGGAAGTCGGCAGGGGCGCCAAGGCAAGAAGAATGTCCTGAAACACGTGGCTTATAGCTGGGACATAAAACGGGCGCATGCGGGGCAAAGCGCAAAATTGCAGAGGTGAGAAACGTAACTGGAAAAGAGTCAGATTTTATGAGGAAAACCGGCTGTTAGGGGGTGAAACAGCAAAAGGGGAAGTCATGGCGACTTCCCCTTTTGCTGTTCTAACCAACTGAATTGTAGGTATTTTTTGGGGCTGGGTACGGGATTCGAACCCGCGACTTTCAGCTTGGGAAGCTGATACTTCGTAGTGCAATAGTATGCAAGTGAAGGTTGAGGATGGCAAAGATATCAATCATTAATTCTTTTAGTGGCAGGTGCCTCTTGTTGTTATATTGACACCCATCTGACAACCAATATATAGAAAAAACCGCATATCTGCCGTCAAGGGCTAAATATGCGGTTTTATTGGTGGTAGGCGGTACTGGATTTGAACCAGTGACTTCTACCGTGTGAAGGTAGCACTCTCCCACTGAGTTAACCGCCCGGATCATCATTGAAGGATTGTTGTATAGCATGGCGCCAGGTGGTGATGCAAGACTAAATTAACCGCTTTATTTCATCGCAATCATCTTTCAAGTTTTTTCCTGCTGTTGCCGAATATCCTGCTAAGGAGAGGGAGTAACCCTGAGGGATGGAACGATGAGCGAAGAATCCTGTGTTATGGAACTTGGCCTTCTCATTGACCGGTATGGAGAAAAGTACATTGTCGAGCATCTGGCAGCGCTTGTCGGCCAGCGGCAGCTTGAAAGAGCCAGAACGGAATATTTCCTTGATCAGGCTTTTTCAACGTGCACGGCTCCAAACCTTGATATGTAGGGGATTCAGCAATTTATGAAGCCGTTATAACGGTAATGACTACTTTGTTTTATATAAAACAGGGGCAGCCAACGGCTGCCCCTGTGCTTTTACCATTCAACAACCGCCGCCGCCCAAGTCAACCCGCCGCCGAAAACCGTCAAGAGTACCAGATCACCTTTTTCCAGAAAGCCGCTCCGATTGGCTTCGTTGAGGGCGATGGGAATGGTGCCTGCCGAGGTGTTGCCATAGCGGTCGATATTGACAAAAACCTGATCGAGGGGCCGCTTGAATTGTTTGGCCAGCATTTCGATGATCCGCAGGTTGGCCTGATGGGGGATGATTTTGGTGATCTGGTCCGGGGAGATTCCCGCCTTCTGGATTGCTTTGCCGGAGATCTCCACCATGTTTTTAATGGCATGTTTGAAAATTTCCCGGCCCTGCATGACGATGTAGTTGTGTTCCGGCCTGAAATCTTCACGGCCTACCGGGTGCGCTGAGCCGAGTCCGGGAAAGTAGAGCAGATCTCCCAGTTTGCCGTTTGAACCCATTTCCACCGACAGGATTTTTGCTCCCTGGTTTTCCCGGGCGGCAACCACTGCCGCCCCGACACCGTCACCAAACAGCACGGCGGTATTGCGGTTTTCCCAGTCCATATGGTGGGAAACGATTTCGCCGCCGACCACCAGAATCTGCAGCTCAGGATCGTTTTTCAAGAAGCGGTCGGCAATTGCCAGGCCGTAGACAAAGCCGGAGCAGGCGGCGCAGACATCAAAACCCACCGCCCGGTCGGCGTTGAGCAAGGCCTGCATGGTACAGCCGCCGGATGGCATCAGGGTGTCTGGGGTCAGGGAACCGACAATGATCATGTCGAGATCGGTCGCCTCAATGCCGGCCATTTTCAGAGCCTGGTGGGAGGCAGGAAGGCCGAAGTCGGAAAACTTTTCCCCCGGTAGGGCGATCCGCCGTTCCTTGATGCCGGTGCGCTGGGTAATCCACTCATCCGAGGTGTCCATGATTTTTTCCAGATCAAAATTGGTGACAATGTTGTCCGGGGCTGCTGAACCAGTGCCGAGAATGACATTGTGTTTCATGGATGTTCCTTCCTTTCCCTTAAGAAATTAACCAAAAAACTTTTCGCCGACTTTTTTGAAGACCGGCAAAGAGCGCTTGATGCTGGCGTCATCAATACAGTAGGCCAGGCGGAAGTAGCCGGGGCCGCCAAAGCCGCTGCCGGGTACGGCCAGAATATTGAATGTCTGCAGGGTGCGGACAAACTCCACATCATCCTCCAGCGGGCTTTTGGGGAACAGGTAGAAAGCCCCGGCCGGTTTGGCGACCGTAAAACCGGCTTCAACCAGACCGGTATAGAGCAGATCACGCTTCTGTTGATACAGTGAAATATCGACTGATCTGCCCTGAAACCTGGCCACTAAACGCTGCATGATGCCGGGTGCATTGACAAAGCCGAGAATCCGGTTGCAGAACAGGAAACCGGAAGTCAGTTGAGCAAAATCATCCGCCGCTGGATTGAGGGCCAGAAAACCGATCCGTTCACCGGCCAGGGAAAGGTCTTTGGAATAGGAGTTGGCGATGATGCTGTTGGCATAAAAGGGGAAAATGGGTGGTACCGCGGCGCCATCATAAATAATTTTGCGATAGGGTTCGTCAGAAATCAGGTAGATGGTCTGGCCGGTTTCCGCCGATTTGCGGGCCAGCAGCTCCCCCAGGGCCTTGATTTGAGCTTCGGGGAAGATGGCGCCGGTGGGGTTGTTGGGCGAGTTGATGATCACCGCCCTGGTTTTAGCGGTAATCTCCGCTTCAATGGTATCCATATCCAGGGTGAAATCAGGAAGGGTGGCGACAGTTTTCAAAAAGCCACCGTGGTTGTCAACATAAAAGTTGTATTCAACAAAATAGGGCCGGGGAGCAATGACTTCATCACCGGGATTAAGAATGGCTTTGAAAATGACATTCAGCGCCCCGCCGGCACCACAGGTCATGACAATAGCGTTGGCCCCGACTTTGGTCTGCTGCTCCGTGCTGAGATAGTCGGCTACCGCTTGTCTGGTTTCAGGATAACCGGAGTTTGGCATGTAGCCGTATTTCATCGGCTGCTTCTCCTGGATAATCTTAAGCAGTTCCGCTTCCACTTCCGGCGGTGGACTGAGGTCCGGATTGCCGAGGGTGAAATCGAAAACGTTTTCCGCTCCCAGTTTGGCTTTCAGGGCGGCCCCCTCTTCAAACATTTTTCTGATCCATGAGGATCGTTCCATAAAAGCGGTGATGCGGTTGGCAATCGGCATGATTATTTTCCTTCCTGAACTAAAAAATTGCTTATAGTCTGGATAACCTGATCCATCTGTTCTGTCGTGCCGATGCTGATCCGGATGCCCTGATCCAGGGGCGGGGCGGCAAAGTAGCGAACCAGGATATGATGGTCAGCCAGAAATTGATAGAGGTCTGCGGCCTTGAACCCGGCCGGTGGGATGGTGAAGATGAAATTGGTCCGGGAAGGGAATACCGTGAACCCATGTTCAGCAAGCAGGTGGCCGAATTCCTGCCGTACTTTTTTCACCCGGCCGACGGTTTCTTTTAAGTAACTTTCGTCAAGCAGAGCCGCAGTGGCCGCCTCCTGGGCCAGGAGATCAAGGTTATAGCTGTCCCGGGCTTTATCCATTTCGACAATAATTTCCGGGGCGGCGAAAGCCAGTCCAACCCGCATGGCGGCCAGGGCATACGACTTGGAAAAGCTGCGGGTCACCACCAGGTTTTTGCACTCGGCCAAAATCCCCAAGGCGCTTTCTTCGGCAAAATCAACATACGCTTCATCAGCGACCAGGATGCCATCCAGGCAGTCAGCCAGTTTTTTGATATAGCCGTTGCTGAATGAAAAGCCGTAGGGGGCATGGGGGGTGGTGAGGTAGAAAAGCTTTATGCCGGTAGTGTCAATACGCTGCTCGGGCTTTTCCCGGTTGAGGGGGAAAGCCCGGGGAAGTCCGCCCCTGATCCTGGTCAGTACCGGATAGAGCGAATAGGAGGGTTCAAAAAACCCCACCGATTCTCCGGGATCGACAAAGGTGTCCAGCAGGATCCGCAGCAGATCATCGGAGCCGTTGCCGGCCAGCACCTGCTCCGGGTTCAACCCGTAAACCCGGGCTGCGGTTTGTCGCAGCTGATCGCTCACCGGGTCAGGGTAGAGCCGGAAGCGATCGCAGCTTTCAACCGCCCGCCGGATAGCCGCTGCCACCATCGGGGAGGGCGGGTAGGGGTTTTCATTGGTATTCAGCTTGATGATCTGCTGGTTTCTGGGTGGCTGAAAACCGGGTGTATAGCCGGCCATCGTGCTGATGGCCGGGCGAACATGGCGATTGCTCATAGCAGCTTTGCCGCTTCCTTGGCAAAATAGGTGAGGATCAGATCGGCTCCGGCCCGTTTGATGGCCAGCAGTGATTCCAGCATGACTTTGGTGCCGTCAATCCAGCCCAGTTGGGCAGCCGCTTTGATCATTGAAAACTCGCCGCTGACATTGTAAGCCGCCAGGGGATGGTCAAACTCCTCACGCATCAGCCGGATAATATCGAGATAAGGCAGAGCCGGCTTCACCATGATCATATCGGCGCCTTCCTGGATATCAAGTTCCGCTTCCCGAATGGCTTCCCTGACATTGCCGGGGTCCATCTGGTAGCTCTGGCGGTCGCCGAACTGGGGCGGTGATTCAGCAGCATCGCGAAAAGGGCCGTAAAATGCCGAAGCATACTTGACCGCATAGGCCATGATCGGCGTTTCGGCAAAGCCTTCTTCATCCAGGGCTTCCCGGATGACACCCACCCGGCCGTCCATCATATCGGAAGGGGCGACCATGTCGGCGCCGGCCTTGACGTGGGAAACTGCCTCCCGGGCAAGCAGCTCAAGGGTGGGATCGTTGAGGATTTCACCATTCTGGACAATGCCGCAGTGCCCATGGGAGGTATATTCGCAAAGGCAGACATCGGTAATGATCTGGACATCACTGGTGGTTTCCTTGACCGCCCGGATAGCCCGCTGAATGATTCCCTGATCATCATAGGCCCCGCTGCCCACTTCATCCTTGTGTTCCGGAATGCCGAAGAGAATGACGGCCGGAATGCCCAGCGATTGCACTTCGGCCATCTCCTTGACCAGCATATCAATGGAAAGCTGGTAATTGCCGGGCATGGAGGATATTTCCTTTTTTACCCCTTGTCCCGGACAGACAAAGAGAGGGTAGATGAGATCATCAACGGACAGCCTGGTTTCCCGGACCATGCGGCGAATCTGGCTGTTGGCCCGTAAACGTCGTGGACGATAGGAAGGAAAATACATGTCCTAAACTCCTGTACTTTGTTGTTTGTTGGGGACGTTGTTAAATTGTTAAATTACAATAACGCAATTTAACAATTTAACAACGTCCCCGATTGGTTGAGCCAGGTTTTCATGGCGTCAATGAGGCCTTCAACGGTGTAGTCGGCGGCCACCACCTGGACATTCAGGCCTGCTTCCCGGGCGGTATCAGCGGTTATGGGACCGATGCAGGCCACCGGGAGCTGGCGGATTGTTGCAAAGGCCGGGAGCTGGCGGCAATGGCTGACCAGGTTGGTTACCGTCGACGAGCTGGTGAAGGTCACCATGTCAATTGCCTCCCGGTCGGCAAATAACCTGTCAAGCCGATCAGCCGACGATTGGGGGAAAATAGACTGGTAGACAGGAACGACATCGACTATTGCCCCCCGGCTGCGCAGGGTTTCAGGCAGTATTTCCCTGGCTACCTTGGCCCGGGGCAGAAGAAAGCGGCAGCCGGCTACCGCTGTTTTTTCCAGAATTTTGAGTATTCCTTCGCCCTGGTATTCTTCCGGCAGCATGGTGCTGGTGAGCCCTTCTTCTGCGAGTGCACCGGCCGTTTTCGGCCCGACACTGATGATCAGATGTTGTTCCAGCTCACTGATCGCATGCCCTACCTTCCGGAGGTGTCGGCAGAAATACCGGACTCCGTTGACACTGGAGAAGATGATCCACCCATACTGGTCCAGCGCTGCGATGGCCCGGTCAACCGGCTCCCAGGTGTCCGGGGGGATGATTTCAATGGTCGGCAGGGCTATGGGCTCCGCCCCTTCCTGCAGCAGCAGGTTAATGAAACTTTCTGCCTGGTGTCGGGGACGGGTTACCAGGATGCGTTTGCCGGCCAGGATGTTGTCAGTTGTTTTCCTGCTCATAGCATTCCTGCAGAATTTCTCCAGCTCCCTGGGCCAGCAGGCTTTTGCCGAGGGTGATTCCCAGAGCTTCCGGATCATCGGCAGACGAGCGGGACTCCTTGATGACCGTGCTGCCATCAACCCTGGCCACCAGGCCGGTAAGGGTAACTAGGTCGGCAGCCACCGTCGCATGGGCAGCAATAGGGACCTGGCAGCCGCCCTCAAGGGTTCTCAAAAAGGCTCGTTCGGCGGTCACCGCCAGGCTGGTGGGCTGATGATGGAGAAAATGGATCAGCTCATTGGTTTGCTGATCGTCGATGCGGGTTTCCAGCCCCAGGGCCCCCTGGGCGATGGCCGGCAGGCTCAGCTCGACGGGCAGGACCTGGGTGACCTGGCCGTCCAGCCCGAGGCGCTTGACGCCGGCATAGGCGAGCACAATGCCGTCATATTCATGGTTGGCCAGTTTTTTCAGCCGGGTATCAACATTGCCGCGCAAATCCTTCAGCTCCAGGCCGGGGAAGTAGTGGATGAGCTGTGACCGGCGCCTGAGACTGCTGGTGCCGATGACCGCACCGGCCGGCAGATCCCCGATTGCCAGTCCCTGATGTGAGAAAAATGCGTCCCGAGGGTCTTCCCGCTCGGGAGTCACGGCAATCCCCAGACCATCGGGAAGGACGGTGGGCACGTCTTTCATGCTGTGGACCGCCAGATCGATATCGCCGTTGAGCAGTGCATCCTCGATCTCCTTGACAAACAGTCCCTTGCCGCCGACCTTGGCCAGGGGTACGTCAAGAATCTTATCCCCTTTGGTTTTGATGAACGTAATGGAAACCTCGAGCTCAGGATAGGCCGCGGCGAGCTGCGCGTGAACCCATTCAGCCTGCCAGCGGGCCAGCGCACTGCCCCGCGATCCGATTGTCAGCTTTTTTTTCATGCGTATTATTCCTGTTCCAGGTCTTCAGACGCTTGGTTAAGGTTGTAAAGCTGCCGGATAATTTCCACCGGCAGCTGGTTGCCGTTTTCGGCCTGCTCCTTGATGCAGCTGATGGGATGGTGAAGGATCTTGTTGACAATGGCCCTGGTCATCGCTTCCAGCTTTTTCTGTTCCTTGCTGGTCAACTCAGGCAGCCCGGCAAGGGTTTTTTTCAGTTCCTGCTGGCTGATCTCTTCGGCCATGCGACGCAGTGCCTTGATGGTCGGGGTTACCTGTAATGATTCAATCCAGGCAATAAATTTATCCACCTCGTGGTCAACCAGCGCCTCTGCCCGATCGGCTTCATGTTTTCGCTGATCGATGTTTTCCGCCACAACCTCCTGTAAATCATCAACATCATAGAGAAAAATTCCGTCCATATCGTTGGTTGCCGGATCGATATCCCGCGGGACAGCAATGTCGATGAGAAAGATGGGCTGATTTTTACGCTTTTTCAGCGCCGGGATCAGGTGCCTGGGATTGATGATATAGGTGGGGGAACCGGTGGAGCTGAGGAGGATATCCACCCGGTCAAGCTGGTTATGGAAGTCGTCAAACTCAATGGCGTGGCCGTTAAATTCTTCAGCCAGCTGTCTGGCCCGCTGGTAGGTCCGATTGGTAACCAGCACCTGTTTGACCCCCTGGGTGATAAAGTGGCGGGCGGCCAGTTCGCACATTTCACCAGCGCCCACCAGCATGACCGTTTTGTCTCCCAAGTCATCAAAAATTTTCTTGGCCAGTTCAACGGCGGCGAAACTGACGGAAACTGCGTTGCTGGCGATCTTTGTCTTGGTGCGTACCGCTTTGGCCACCGAAAAGGCCCGGTGCATGAACTTGTTGAGGATCAGACCGGTGGTCTGCTGGTCCACGGCCAGAGCGAAGGCTTCCTTCAGCTGACCGAGAATCTGCGGTTCGCCGACAACCATGGAATCAAGGCTGGAGGCAACCCGGAAGATATGCTGGACAGCTTCGCGATTGGTGAAATAGTAAAGATTGTCGGCAAAGCGGGCGGCCGGCAGATCATGAAAGGAGGTGATGAAGGCGATGAGTTTTTCCCTGGTTTCGTCCTCATCATCACAGGTGCCATAAATCTCCACCCGGTTGCAGGTGGAGAGAATCATGCTTTCCTGCAGTCCGACCTGCTGCCGTAGCTGCTGCAAAGCAGCGGGGATTGCACCTTCAGCAAAGGCCAGGCACTCACGAATTTCCACCGGTGCCGATTTGTGGTTAACTCCCAGCGTTACAATATTCACCTGTCAACCTCAGCGGACGGCATAAGCGTGAAGTCCCGACAGGAGAAGATTGACGCCGAGAAACGTGAACATAATGGCTCCAAAACCGATAATGGAGAGAATCGCCGCCTTTTTGCCCCGCCAGGCGGAATTAATCCGGCCATGAAGCAGGGCGGCATAGAGGAACCAGGTGATCAGGGACCAGGTTTCTTTGGGATCCCAGCTCCAGTAGGATCCCCAGGCCAGCGAGGCCCAGATGGAACCGGTAATAATGCCCAGGGTCAGCAGGGGAAAACCGATGCTCAGGCAGGAGTAGCTCAGCTGGTCCAGTTTGTTGAGCGAGGGGAGCCGCTTGAACAGGCGGCTGATCCGTTTGGTTTTGATCAGGTGTTCCTGAATCAGGTACATGATTCCCAGGCCGCAGGTCATGGCCAGCATGGCGTTGCCGGCAAAACTGAAGATCACATGCACCGGCAGCCAGAAACTTTTCAGTACCGGTGGATGAGGACTAACTGGCTGGGTGATGAGGACCGCCCATAGCATGACGACGGTGGTCAGGGGATTGATGAAAGCGCCGAGAATGGAAACCCTGGCAGTTCGTGATATCCAGATGTAGGCGCCCGCCAGGAAAAGGGCAAAGCAGGAGAGCGACTCGTGGAGGTTGGTCACCGGCAGTGCCTGGCTTTCCCTGAAGCGCAGAACGAACGCCAGCAGGTGCAGGATGAAGCCGCCGGTAATGAGCCAGTTTTCCAGCCGGCTGGTGGTCTTGGAGGCCCGGTAGATTTCGCCAAAGCCCATGAGCATGCCAAGGGCGTACAGGAGGAGAGCAAGGATTAGCAGCGGGGAATAGAGTAATGATATCATTCTGACCGGTTGGAAGAGAGAGTATTATACCAACATGGTTGGTTTTCCTTTGGGACTATAGCGGTAAAACGTTGAAAGTGTCAACCGATTTATGGGGTTAGGTCGTTTGCGGTATGAAGGGGCAGGCCTGGGGGAATGATGATCAAAGGAAACAAAAAAGGTGGCACTGTCTGCCACCTTTTTCCGGCCATGATGTCCCTTTTGGCAGGGATAATTGTATGGTCGGGATGAGAGGATTTGAACCTCCGACCCCTGCGTCCCGAACGCAGTGCTCTACCGGACTGAGCCACATCCCGAATGACCGGTGTTCCTACGCCATTTTTATAAGAAAGTCAAGGGTAAATCTGGGGTTTTACAGGGAGAAAAGGCTTGACTCTCGTTTGGGAGTTTGTGTATGTTCCCCCTAGCCCTGCCACCAGCAATGCCGCCTGTTTAGGCGGGTGATCCCCCAATATTTTGACTGGTAATGGACGCCGTGTACGGCATGGCAGAGGTGTCTGCGGCAATCCTCAGGATGGACCTTGTGGGTACGAAAAAGGAGAAGATGGAAAAGATGAGTATGTCGAGCGGTTTGAATGTTTCCCAGCGCAGCCATACGTGTGGCCAATTGCGCGCTGATGATAGTGGCAAGCAGGTGATGTTATCCGGCTGGGTCCAGAACTGGCGGGACCATGGCGGGGTGGTGTTTGTCGATCTGCGGGACCGTTATGGTTTGACCCAGGTGGTGTTCAATCCCGAAACCGCACCCGAGGCCCATCAGGAAGCCCACAAGGTGAGGAGTGAATATGTACTCCAGGTGGTCGGCGAGGTAACGCCGCGGCCCGAAGGTACGGTCAATGCCACGATGGCAACCGGCGAAATTGAGGTTCTTGTCAATCAGGTTAAACTGCTGAACCGGGCCAAAACGCCGCCATTCATGGTTGATGAGCCCGGAGAGGTTTCAGAAAATCTGCGACTCCAGTACCGCTATCTTGACCTGCGGCGACCGGTCATGCAGCAGGCGATGATTTTTCGTCATCGGCTTACCAGCCTGATCCGTTCGTTTCTTGATGGTCGGGGCTTTCTCGAGATGGAAACTCCTATGCTTACCAAAAGCACTCCGGAGGGAGCCCGTGACTACCTGGTGCCCAGCCGGACCAACCCCGGCCAGTTTTTTGCCCTGCCCCAGTCCCCCCAGCTGTTCAAACAGCTGCTGATGGTTGCCGGTTTTGACCGCTATTTCCAGATCGTCAGATGTTTTCGGGACGAAGACCTGAGAGCTGATCGGCAGCCTGAATTTACCCAGATTGACATGGAAATGTCATTTGTTGACCGTGAGGACATTATTATCCTCATTGAAGCTATGATGAAGCAGGTTTTTAAAGAGCTTCTTGGCAAGGAGCTGCCGGCACACTTTACCCGTCTTACCTATGACCAGGCGATGGCCACGTATGGTCTTGATGCCCCTGATCTGCGGTTTGACCTGCCCCTGGTCGACCTCAATGAGGTTTTTGCCGGCACCGAATTCAAGGTTTTTCACTCTGTGTTGCAGGGCGGCGGTATTATCAAGGGATTGAACCTCAAGGGCGGCGCCCGTCTGTCCCGCAAAGAGGTGGATGACCTCCTAGAGGTGGTCAAAATCTATGGGGCCAAGGGCCTGGCCTGGATCAAAATTGCTCAAGACGGCTGGCAGTCGCCGATCGTCAAATTTTTCTCAGAAGGGGAAGTTGCCGCCCTGCAGCAGGCCACTGCGGCCGAGGTTGGCGACCTTTTGCTGTTCGTTGCTGATAAACCGGCGATTGTCAATGAATCTCTTGGTCGCCTGCGCCTGCACCTGGGCAGGATGATGGGTCTTGTGGATGAGGAACAGTTCTCCTTCTGCTGGGTGACTGATTTTCCCCTGTTGGAATATGACGGCCAGGAAAAACGTCATGTGGCCATTCATCATCCTTTTACTGCTCCCATGGATGAAGATGTTCTCCTGCTTGACTCGGAACCGGGCAGAGCCCGGGCGAAGGCCTATGACCTGGTGCTCAACGGCATTGAGATCGGCGGCGGCAGCATCAGAATCCACGATTCTGCGCTGCAGGAAAAGATGTTTAAGCTGTTGGATATCGGCCCTGAAGAGGCCCGGGAAAAGTTCGGTTTTCTCCTTGATGCGCTCGCATATGGGGCGCCGCCCCATGGCGGCATCGCTTTCGGCCTTGACCGTATGGTCATGCTGCTGTTGAGGCTGTCATCAATCCGTGACGTTATTGCTTTTCCCAAAACCCAGAAAGCCACCTGTTTGATGACCGGCGCACCGTCGACCGTCAGTGGCCGGCAATTGAAAGAGTTGGCCATCAAGCAGGCTTAATTAAACTCACAGCATCCGGCTTAGTTCCGGGAGTTTCTGGATGTGTTTAAACGGTCTGCTTCTTGGAACAGGCAGCTAGATATGATGGAGGTTGTACTATGGGACAAACCCTGGTTGAAAAAATACTGTCGGCCCATGCCGACCGGCAGCTGAAAGCCGGAGACATGTCGGTCTGTACCGTTGATGTTTGTCTGACCCAGGATGGTACCGGACCGCTGGCGGTGCGGCAGATTGAAAAACTTGGAGTCGATGGAGTGAAAAATCCGGCGCGGACGGTGCTGTTTATCGACCATGCCGCCCCAAGTCCACGAAGAGAACTGGCCAATGACCATATGCTGCTGCGTGCTTTTGCGGAAAAAACCGGCAGCCAGCTTTCCGATATTGGTGACGGGGTCTGTCACCAGGTGATCATGGAAAAATACCTGAATCCCGGCGAACTGCTCATCGGTGCCGATTCCCACACCTGTACAGGAGGGGCCATCGGTGCTTTTGCCACCGGCATGGGGTCCACGGATGTGGCGGTGGGTATCGCACTTGGGAAAACCTGGCTTCGGGTGCCGGAAACCTTGAAATTTGTGATCAGCGGTCAGCTGCAGCCCGGAGTCTACGCCAAAGATATCATTCTGCATATTATTGGTATGATCGGCGCTGACGGGGCAACCTACAAGGCGATGGAGTTTGCCGGTGAGACGATCGAGGGGATGATTATGCCCGAACGGATGGTGCTGGCCAATATGGCGGTTGAGGCCGGGGCAAAATGCGGCCTGATCGCCAGTGATGAGATGACTCGCCGTTTCCTGGTGGAACTGGGTCGGGAGGAAAAATATCGGTCGGTTGCTGCCGATCCTGACGCGGTCTATGAACGAGTGTTTGAGTTGGACGCCGGCGCAATCGTGCCGACCATCTCCTTTCCCCATACAGTCGACAACACCAGGAGCATAGACCATGAGGACTGTCGGGAAGTGACCATTCAACAGGTGTTTATCGGCACCTGCACCAATGGCCGGATTGAAGATCTGCGGGTCGCGGCTGGCTTGTTGAAAGGCAAAAAGGTCCATCATGGGACCCGCCTGATTGTCACCCCCGCGTCCCGTGCGGTCTATGGCCAGGCATTGCGGGAGGGGCTGTTGGAGATTTTCAATGATGCCGGCGCCTCCATCAATACTCCCGGCTGCGGCGCCTGTGTCGGTGTTCATCAGGGAATTCTTGGCGACGGCGAACGCTGCCTGGCGACCCAGAACCGGAATTTCCAGGGACGGATGGGCAATGTCAACGGGTTCATCTATCTTGGTTCACCGGCGACAGCGGCGGCAACGGCCCTGACGGGCAAGCTGGCCGACCCACGGAACTATCTTTAACTATTGCTTTTAACCTAACTTGACAGTCAAAAGTTCTTTTTACAACGTACGTTAAACTAGCCAGTCAAGTTTTGGTAAACGCATAAAATAAAACATAAAAC